>CALJBF010000346.1 GCA_938027385.1 uncultured Porphyromonadaceae bacterium
GATGTAACATTCGCCACCCCCGACTGTGAGCCGGTAAACTATGAGGTCGAGGGATACAACATCTACCGCGACCGCACACTGGTAGGCTCGGTACCGGCCGGCGAGAACACCTACACCGATGCCGACGCCCCGGAGGGCACGCACCTCTACCACGTGACGGCACTGTATGCCGGAAAGGGTGAGTCAGACCCGTCGGCACCCGTAACGGTGGGTGACTCGTCAATCGGCACCATCGGCGCTGCCACACGCCATATCGTCGCCAGAGGCTCGCAGGGTCATATCACAATCACCGGAGCCGAAGGTCTCGCTGTGAGCGTATGGGCCGCCGACGGGCGCCTGGTCGCAAAGACTACAGGCTCGGAAATCACCGAGATAGTCGCCGGCAACGGCATCTATGTGGTCGACGTGCAGGGCCACCGCATCAAGGTAGCGGTCAGATAACCCGCTGAACACCTGACACACAACGACGGCGCCGTGCCCATCGGGGGCACGGCGCCGTCTGTCTATCTGACAGGAGGGGTCAGAATTCGGTGAAGGCAAGGGGGAGGGTGGATGTTACCGACGGCAGCACGAAAGCGCGGTCACGGCCGCCGAGAATCACCGGCACCGGACGGCACGCCAGCATCTCGTATTCGAGCAATGCCTGGCGGCATGCGCCGCATGGAGCCACCGGGTCGGCCACAAACTCGCCGTCGGTGCCTCGGGCGGCTATGGCTATCTTCACGAAACGTGCCTCGGGGTAACGGGCATGGGCGTAAAAACAGGCCGACCGCTCGGCACACGTGCCCGACGGGTAAGCAACATTCTCCTGGTTCGCGCCGGTGATGGTCTCGCCGTTGTCGAGCAGTATGGCCGCTCCCACCCGGAAATGCGAATAGGGGGCGTAACTGCGCTCTGTGGCCTCGCGGGCCAGTTCGAGCAGACGGCGGTCGTCGGCCGGCAGTTCGTCAAGTGTATAGATCTCTATCGGGGTGACAATCTCTTTCTTCTCCATATCTGATGGCAAATTCTTTGCATTGCGGCCTAAAGTTAACACTAAAAACAATAAAAATAGCGAATTGAGGGGAATTTTTTTTGCCGTTTGCACCCAATTGCGTAATTTTGTGGCTCAATTGCTGACTTTTCCGGTGCCCGGCGCATGGAAAAGCCCGCATTTAACGCGCATAATAATAAACAATCACATAATAATGGCAAAAAATAAACCCGAGACCACAGAAACCGGTCTCGACGAGATCAACGACTCGCTGACCAAGGTCACCAACCGCGTGCAGGAAAACAAGAAGGTGCTCGCAGTTATCACCGTAGTGGTGCTGGCAGTCTGCGCACTCGTCCTGGCCTACGTCTACTTCTTCCGCAACCCCGCGATGCAGCGCGCCAACGACAACATCGGCGCCGCCGACCTCGAGCTCATCCAGGGCAATGACTCTGTGGCTCTGGTCCAGTATAAGAAAATCGCCGACGACGGCAGCTATGCCGCCGGCAACCGCGCGGCCCTGAACGCCGCCATCCTCATCTATCAGGAGGGTGCCGCCGCTCTGGCCGACAACAAGGAGGCCGACGCCAAGAAGAAATTCGAGGAGGCCCTGAAGTATGCCGAGAAATATTCGGCTGACGAAGACATCATCGGTGCCGCCGCTCTGGGTCTGCAGGGCGACTGCCTCGTGAACCTCGACCGTCTGGACGACGCCGCCGGCAAATTCAAGAAAGCCGTCAAGGTGAGCGACGAGAACCCCGCCTACACCCCCTACTTCATGATCAAGCTGGCCCGCATCTACGACGCCCAGAAGAAGTATGCCGACGAGGTAGAGATTCTCCAGGAGGTCAAGAACGACTATCCCTACTATCAGCAGCAGCACCAGGTGAACGTGGATGCCATGCTTGAGCTCGCCAAGCTCCGCACCGGCAAATAATCCGCGCCGCCCTCCTCTCCCCGACTTACACAGAAACCACCGTCGCCACCGAGCGACCAGACATAAAAGGCTTTTCCCTCCCCGCAAGCGGGGTCGGTCAAGCCTTTTTTCACATATATACTTAATTTAAATGTCAACAAACACCGTAGATAAGCCGCGCAAGGTCACCACAGCGACCCTGCGCAAGATGAAAGCCGACGGCGAGAAGATCGCCATGCTCACCGCATACGATTACGGCATGGCAACACTGGTCGATGCCGCCAGCGTGGATATGATACTCGTAGGCGACTCGGCCACCAACGTCATGGCCGGCAACGCCACCACCCTGCCGATGACCCTCGAGGAGATGATATACCACTCGCGCTGTGTCACACGCGCCGTGTCGCGCGCCCTCGTGGTGGCCGACATGCCGTTCGGCTCATATCAGGTAAGCCCAGAAGAGGGATTGCGTTCGGCCATCCGCCTCATGAAAGAAGCCGGTGTAGAGGCCGTGAAAATCGAGGGTGGTGCCGCGGTTGCCGATACAATAGCCCGCATAACCGCCGCCGGAATCCCCGTAATGGGGCACCTGGGCCTCACGCCGCAGTCGGTGAACCAGTTCGGAGGCTACGGCGTGCGCGGCAAGAGCGACGCCGAGGCCGAGCGTCTGCTTGCCGACGCCCTTCTGCTTGAAAAGAGCGGCTGTTTCTCGATGGTGCTCGAAAAGGTACCCGCTGCTCTGGCTGCCAAAGTGGCCGCAACTGTGTCGATACCGGTGATAGGCATCGGCGCCGGTGCCGGTGTCGACGGCCAGGTGCTGGTGCTCAACGACATGCTGGGCCTCAACCAAGGTTTCCGCCCGAAGTTCCTGCGCCTCTACGCCGACCTGGCACCCCAGATTGACGCCGCCATCAAGCACTACATCACCGACGTCAAGGAAACCGCCTTCCCCACCCCCGAGGAAAGCTACTGAACCACGCCCACGCCATCCTGCGGGCCACCTGCCTGGCAGCCCCCGCATTAAAGCCACACATAAAGGCCCGCATAAAGGCCAGCAAACAGGCCCCTGTTCCAGTTATCGGCCCAGCTGGGCCGATAACCAGACAGAAAGCGCCCGATAAACACAAAGCCCCGGCTTTTTGCCCCCAAAGCACACAACGGCGCTGTGTCACAGTGACACAGCGCCGTTGCTGCATTTTTGCGGTTACAGGCCGCTTACCTTACCACCACTTTGGTGAGGGTGGCACCGGCCTTTACAAGATAGATGCCGGGGGCGGCGGGCAATTCGACATGCCCGGTGCCCTCGCCGGCGGCGAGCACACGGCCTGCGGCGTCGCAGAGCATATACGCCTCGTCGGCAAGCCCGTCGATGATGACTATGCCGCGGCCGCCGAACACGCTGATATCACGCCCGGAGGGAGCGGTGATGCCCACCTCGCCCACGGGAACGGCGCGCGACTCACCCTCGGTGAACAGTGCCGAGACGGCGCAATTGTCGGCGTTCTCGTCGGCTGTCAGCGCGTAAGTCAGCCCCTCGACAGCGGCGGTGTTGACACGCTCGCCGTTATGATAGACATTATAGCCCAGCAGATGCAGCACCGGGCGCTCGCCGGTGGCGGGGATGAATGTAACGTCGTCGACAAACGTCTGGGCGGTACCCATAGGTTCGTCGGAGATGCCGCGGATGGCGAAACGTTTCGCACCGGCGGGAACCACGAAGTAATATTCGGTCCAGTCAACAGAGATATCTTCATAGACCTGGATTGACCGGAAATCGTCGGGGTTGACCGAGCCGTCGCTCCAGAGCACCTCGAACGTCTCGGGGGTGGCCTTCGAGTAACTGCGGGCGAAGAGCGAGACCATCTGCTCGATGCCGTAGAGTTCGGGCGATATGGCCCAGTCGTCGCAGGCGGTTGCACGGGGGCTTACGCCGTCCCAGTTATACATGTTGGCGATATACATCGATCCGCTGTGGGCCTCGTAGGTGTAGTTGAAACCGGGGGTCGAGGCATGCTGTATCCACCACGACTGCGGAGTACGCATCTCTATGCCGGGGAACTCAAGCAGCATGCCGGTAGAGCTGTCGATGATGCCGCCCACGGGAGCGTTGTCGCGATCCTCGAACACCCAGCCGTCGGGTACCGAGGTATAAGGCTCGTATGACTCGAAGTCTTCGGTAACAGCCTTCGGGGGTATGTTGACCAGATCGGGGGCCTCCCAGACAACCGAGCCGTCGGCGGCGCGCGGATTGCGCGGGGCGGGGAGCACTGCGGTCTCGCGGGCCACGTTGGCAATGGCCGAGAGGTTGTTGCCGGGCACGGCGTCACCGGCGGCATCGATGCGCACGCGGTAGGTGTTGCCGATGGGGTCTGAGGCGCCGAGAGCCACGTTGAACTCCACGGTCTGTTTCTCGCCCACGGTGATGGGGCCGCACTGTTTTGTGGCGACCTCGACATCGTTGTGCAGGAGCACGGCGCCATACGCGGGCACCGTCTCGAAACCGATGTTGTCGACAAGCGCGCTGACGGTGAACGGAGTGCCGGCGGTGACCTTGACGGGAGCTGAGATGCCGCTGACGGCAAGATCGGTGCTGACGGCATCGTAGACCGAGATATTGTCGATCATGATCCAGTTGTAGTTGTCCTTGACCGTGCCGGTGAACACGAGGCTTACGGTCTTGCCGTTCCATGTGGTGAGCGGCAGCGTGACATGGTACCACCCCTTGGGGCCAAGATCCTGATGCACCGTGTGGAAGATGTTGACACGCTCTTTGGTGGCGCAGTCGATTACCTCCACGTCAAAGAGGTTGGGGTTGCTCTTCTCGGAGATGTCCCAGTTCCAGAGCCAGAACGAGAGCACCGGATTGGCCACGGTGGCGAGGTTTATCTTCTTCGAGAGGAGCTCGTGATACTCTTCGAGGCGTCCGCCGGGATAGCGGTCGTCGTTGTATGCATATCCGAACATGGCGGCAAAGCCGTTGTCGCCGTCCTGCGCGCCATCGGCCGAGGTGAACGATGCGTCGGTGACGCGGTTCCAGCCGTTGTAGTCGTGCATGTTGGTGCGGTCGTCAGTGATTGAGCTGAGCACCATGAAGTTCGTGGCGCCGTCGCCCCACAGATGCTCAAGCTGGCTGTCGGGGAACGACTCGGCGAAAGGGGCGTCGGCAGCCGCGCCGACGGGGATGTTGGGCGACTGCGACGTCGACCAGCTGGAACCCGCCTCGGTCACGGCGTCGACCTTGCAGTAGATGAATCCGTGGTCCATACCCTCGGCAAGCTCGGGCGTGAATGTGAGCGTGTTGCCGGTGAGGCCGGTAAAGGTCTGTCGGGCGGTGTAGACGTAATTGTCGCGGTATACATACACGTTGTATGAGAGGAGGCCGTTGTATATGGGGCGCCCCTCGTTGTCGGTGACAGGCTCGGTCCAGGTAAGCGTGAGTGTGCCGTCGGCGTTCTCGACAAGGCCGAGGTCTGTGGGGGCGGCAGGTACCGCGGGGCCTACGTAAACGTCGGCCTGGGCCGGATATGAGCCATGCTCGCCGAAATAGGCCACGGCGGTGTAGTGTTTCATGCCGAAGGTGCCGGCATCTTCGTCGGTATAGGTCACCACCGAACCGGGGGCGGGATTGTGACATGTATGGATGAGGGTGCCGTCGCGCAGAATCTCGATGCGGCTCAGCGACGAGAGTGTGGCGCCGGTAGTGTCGAGAGTGGGAGCGGTGAGCGTCACGGTGGCCTTGAGCAGACCGGTGGGGTCAGGGGTGACGGTCATGCCCGTGGGTGACTCTGGTGCGGCAAGCGCCACGGGGGTCTCTAACTTTATGCCGCAGACAAATAAGTTCCAGGCGTCGGCACCGTCGCTGAGGCAGCGCACGCCAACGTAATATATGCCGTCGGCCTCGGGAATGGCCTCAAGGCTGTAGGTCACCTCCTTGTAGTCGCTGTTCTTTCCGCCGCCGGTCTGTACGGTTTCTGGCAGGAGGGTGAGGGTCATTGCCTCGGCGGTGGGAGCGGTGCCCATCTTTACCTCGAACTTCTCGGCATCGCGGCGGTTTGCGATGGTGAGTTTCATCGGGTAGCGGTTTCCGGCGGTCATCTTAACCGGCGGGGTCACGGCCCAGTCGTCGCCGCTATAGTTTACGGTATAGAGGCGCAGACCGCGGGTGTAATAGGCGTCGTAGTATTCAAAGGTGTCATCGTCGCCGTCGGCATCGATGATAGTCCAGTCGACGAAAGCCTCCTTGCCAAGCTCCTTGTAGTCGGGGGCGTAAGGGGGATTGATGGCGCCCGCCGAGATTGCCTCGGTGGCGGCGGGAACCGACGTGAGTCCGCCACAGACGGCCTCGACGGTATGGTATATATGGGCCAGCCCTTCGGGGACATAGGCGTAAGTATATGAGGGGGTGGTGAGACCGTCGGCCACCACGGTGCCCTCGGGCTGACGTGTCACGCGGTATGTGACGGCGGCGGGATCGACATACCCCTTGTGCGCGCCGGTGGTCACTGGGTTCCAGCTCAGCGTGAAGGTGCCGTCAGTGTAAGCCGACTGCAGGCCGGTGACGGCGGCAGGGGTGTCGGGCCCGAACCACTGCGACAGCGCGGCGCGCTCGGAGGTACCCGCGGCGTTGGCCAGCGATACCGAAAGGTAATGGTAACCGGCGTCGTCGACGGTGACAGTTACGTTCTGCTGGGTGCCGTAGGCGCCTGTGCCTGTGGCGAGTACGTCAAGGCCGTCGCTGACGGTGTATGTGACCTGACCTGAACCGACCTGCCCCCCTACAAGTGTGGAGGGGATGGTGAATTTCACCTGGCCGCTAAGCGAGCCTCCGGCAAACTGTGCCGACATACCGTCGGGACGTGCCGGAGCACCGGTGATTTTGGCGTCGTCGGGGAACACCATGCCGGTGACGATGAAGTTGCCGAGGTCGCAGAGCTCAACAAGCTCGCCGGAGGCAAGATTCACGCGGTAAAGGGTGGAGAGGTCGCTGCCGTAACTGTTGGCGCGGTTGTGGATGAAATACATCTCGCCGGTCACGGGGTCGAAACCGGCGGTCTGGGCATAGTCGATGCTCATGGTCAGCGGATGCGAGTAGAGCAGTTCGTAGACCGGTTTGCTCCCGCTGATGTCGAGATGCGCTATGCCCTCGCGGCTGAGGCCGTAAAGCTCTCCGGCAGGGTTGAACGCCACGGCGCGCAATACCTCTTCTGGCCATGTGAAACCGCTCAGTCCGGTCACGACGCCGGTGTTGAGGTCGACCGAACAGAAGTAGAACGAATAGCTGTGCTCGCCGGAGTCGGTGTAACCGTAGGCCTGGCCGGAAATCGGGTCGACCGACAGGTCGAGGGGGTAGGCATACTGGTAGCTTTCGGTGCCGAAACTGCCGAACGGGGCGCCAATCGGCTCCCAGGTGTTCACGTCGTAGGCTTGGATGGCCAGACCTGTGGAGTTGGCATAGTAGGTGTCGCCAACGAGCACGCCGCCGTAGAATGAGGTGACACCCGAGGCAAGCCGGGTCATCTGGCCGCCGACAAAGGCCGGCAGGCGGTACATGCCCGACTGGCCTGTGGCCTGGTCGACAACCGAGGCCACGATGTGAGGCAGCGGGGTGCCCGCTGCCGCCTTGCGGACGGCGAGTTGCCGCGGAGCCTTTTTCTGTGATGATTTTACAGGCCGGATGTGACCGACTTTCTCGCCCGGCTCATAAGCTTTTTCGGGGGAGGGGGTCTGTGGCCGCACAAAGGCCGAGGCGTCTATGGCCTTCGCAGCCTGCAGCGCATTGTGCGCGGTCTGCCCCGAGGAGCGCGCCGGCGTGAGCAACGCCACCGCGGCGAGACAGCCGGCAATGGTTTTGTGGACTGTGTGCATACTGATTGAATATTAGAGCATTAACAAAAGCGTGATGAAGAAGAGAAGAGAGTTTTATAGGGTCATTAGGGTCTTTAGGGTCTTTAGGGTCTTTAGGGTCTTTAAGGTCGCTAAAGACTCTAAAGACCTTAAAGACCTTAAAGTCACTGAGCCTGTCTGGCCGGGGTGGTCTTGCGCCAGAGATAGAGCTTGTCTGAGGGGCGCACCTTGCCGGGCACCGCGATAGAAAAACTCTGCCCTTTCACGGCAGCATCCACCGGCTTGAGGTTGACGCGGATTTCGTCGAGGGTCAGGATCATGGCGCCGGTGGTGGGGCCGGTGATCACGACCTCGTCGCCGGGGCGCAGCTCGCCGGTCTCCATATAGAACTCGGCGACACCGATTTTCGAGAAATAGCGCACACCCTTGGCACGGTATTCCTTGACGCGCGTGGCCGACGAGCCGTATTTGGCCGACCATTCGCCCAGACGCTGACCCAGATAGTAGCCGTTCCAGAAACCGCGGTTGAAGATGCGTGCCAGACGCTCGTCCCAGGCGGCGATGCGTTCGTCGGTGAACGTGCCGTCGCAGATGGCCGTCAGGGCCTCGTCATAGCACCGCACGGCCTCCGAGACATACTCGGGGCCGCGGGCACGCCCCTCGATCTTGAACACCCTCACGCCTGCATCGGCCATCTTGTTCAGGAAATGGATGGTCTTCAGGTCTTTGGGCGACATGATGTACTTGTTGTCGATATCGAGCTGCTCGCCGGTCTCGCGGTCGGTGACGGTATAACCGCGGCGGCATATCTGTGTGCAGGCCCCGCGGTTGGCCGACGAGTTCATCTCATGCAGGCTCAGGTAGCACTTGCCCGAAATGGCCATGCAGAGGGCGCCGTGGCAGAACATCTCTATGCGCACCAATTCGCCGTGAGGGCCGCGGATATCGCGGCGCACGATTGCCTCGTGGATGCGGCGCACGCGGTCAAGGTCGAGCTCGCGGGCCAGCACCACAACATCGGCCCACTGCGAGAGGAACTCGACTGTGGCGGTGTTCGACACGCTGAGCTGGGTGGAGATATGTACCTCCACCCCGCGCGAGCGGGCATAGAGTATCGCCGCCATGTCTGAGGCGATGATGGCCGAGATGCCGGCCTCGGCGGCAGCGTCGATGATGGCGTGGCACTTCTCGGTGTCGTCGTCGTAGATGATGGTGTTGACGGTCAGGTAGGTCCTGACGCCGCGGGCCGAGCATATCGAGGCTATCTGCCGCAGGTCGTCGAGCGTGAAATTGACACTCGACCGCGAACGCATGTTCAGCCCCTCGACCCCGAAATATACGGCATCGGCACCGGCGTCGATGGCCGCCGCGAGCGACTCGTAGCTGCCCACCGGCGCCATTATCTCGAAATCTTTTCGTTCCATAGTGCAAATTTACATAAAAACCGCTATTTTTGCGGCCTAACTGGCTGGTCGAAATTCAAATAATTTTGAACAGCCTATTGTTATCACCCGTTTTTATAATTGAATCATGCGAATTGCAGTATATTGCTCGGCAAAAGGGTCGTTGCCACCCGAAGTGACTGACGACGCCGCGCGTTTCGGCCGGTGGATCGGCGAAAACGGCCACTCACTCGTTTACGGCGGCCTTGACCTGGGACTGATGGGCGTGGTGGCCTCAGCCGCTGCCAAGGCCGGCGCCCGTGTGACCGGAGTGGTGCCGCAGAACCGTCTGGCACAGCAGCACCCCGCCAACACCGTGAACATCATGTGCGCCACCCTGCACGAGCGCAAACAGATAATGGAGGAGAACGCCGACTGTTTCGTGGCACTCGACGGCGGCATCGGCACGCTCGACGAAATTTTCTCGGCGCTGGCGTCGATGACATTCTTCCGCGAGCCGAAACCGATCGTGATGCTGAACCGCGACCATCAGCTCGACCCCATAAACGCCCTGATGGGCAATCTGGTGACCCGCGGACTGGCCACTCCACCGGCCACTCGGCAGATCACGCTGGTGCCCGGCGTCGACGAGCTCATAGCCGCACTCGAAGGTGTGGCGTAACGCCCCATCCCCCACAATAACAGAAACTTATTCCCTCAAAAACCATACCCCATGAAAATCTATACACGCACCGGCGACAGCGGCACGACCTCACTCGTAGGGGGGCGCCGCATCTCGAAAGCCGACCCCAGGCTCGACGCCTACGGCACCGTCGACGAACTGAACTCACATCTGGGAGTGCTTGCGGCAATTCCCGCTCCATCCGAAGACCGCCTCACCCCCACCGACCGCGAACTGCTCGCGCGGGTGCAGAACCACCTCTTCGACCTGGGCGCATATCTTGCAACCGACCCCGACGACCTTGCCGACGGCCCGGAAACCGCACCCGCAGGCATCACCGCCGAGGCAATAACCGAACTCGAGCGCGCCATCGACGCCCTCGACCCCGAACTGCCGCCGCTGCGGTCGTTCATCCTCCCCGGAGGCACACCCCAGGCCGCCCAGGCAAACGTGGCACGCACCGTATGCCGCCGCGCCGAACGCGCCATGACCGCCATACCCCTCTACAACGGCATCGCCGCCGTGCATCCGCTCGCCCTGGGCTACGTGAACCGCCTCTCGGACTATCTTTTCGCCCTCGGACGCGCCCTGAACGCCCGTGCCGGCCGTCCCGACATCCCCTGGACCCCGAACCGCTGACGCCCGCACTCCGTATCGCCGGGCATCAGCCGGCCACCCTCTCAGTGGGTCCATTCTACAGCAGTTCAGAAATATTGCCCCCGCGCAATAATAAACCACACGCTGTAACGTTAAGAATTAGCAGGTCATGGGAAACGCACCGTCACCCTGCACGCAACAGACGTCGCCCTCCCTGCCCGCCGAAAGCGGCTCACCGACAACCCGAACCAAACAGCATAACCCAACTCAATCACATAAACCATTATGTATTGGACACTTGAATTAGCCTCAAAACTCGAAGACGCTCCCTGGCCCGCAACCCGCGAGGAGCTCATCGACTACGCACAGCGCTCAGGCGCCCCGCTCGAAGTCATCGAGAACCTCCAGGAAATCGAAGACGAAGGCGAGACCTACGAATCCATCGAAGACATCTGGCCCGACTACCCCTCCAAAGAAGACTTCTTCTTCGACGAGGAGGAGTATTAAGCAGTAAAATTTCCATAAACATCTAATAATCAATGGCCATGCAAATCATGATTTGCATGGCCATTGGTGTTTTATAACCCTAAATGGCGCGGTTTGTTTGGCCAAAATTCGCATTTTTGGAGGAAATATTGAGTTTGTTTGTATATAAATCAGTCATTAATCGGAGATATGGGAATATTGGGAAATACAAACAAATAGGCGACTGTTTTCAACTTATCAGCACAATAAGAATGTTGATTGGAGGTTATTGCTCTTATATAACCTTATGTTTCAGAAATATTAGGTAACTTTGCATATGGAATCTACACAAGAAAACAAATTATCAATACAAAACACACCGAACAAGGAACCGGTCACATATTGTGACCAGTTGGCAATGCCAATCGAAAATCGTATCCTTACCCTGAGAGGCAAACAGGTAATGATTGACCGGGATCTGGCAGAATTGTATGGGGTTGAAACCAAACGCCTTAATGAGCAGGTAAGAAGAAATGTTGAGCGTTTCCCGGAACATTTTAGATTTCAGCTTTCAAATCAAGAGAAAGATGAACTGGTCGCAAATTGCGACCGGTTCAATGGTCTCAAACACTCATCAGTTAATCCTTTCGCATTTACCGAGCAGGGAGTTGCTATGCTTTCTGCTGTATTGAAAAGCGAAACTGCCGTCTATACAAGCATCCGTATAATCGATGCTTTCGTGGCTATGCGAAACTTTCTTATGAATAATGCCTCAATTTTCCAAAGGATGGAACGTATTGAGATGAAACAGTTGAAGACTGATGAAAAGGTCGATGCAATTCTTGATCGCCTTAATGAACCCAAAGAACCCGAACAGGGCATTTTCTTCAATGGTCAGATTTTCGATGCTTATGCCTTCGTTGCCAAACTAATCAGAAAGGCTAAAAAACGGATAGTTGTCATTGACAGCTATGTTGACGATTCGGTGCTTGTGCAACTGTCAAAACGTAATCCCGGTGTGACTGTTGATATTTATGACGGTAAAATTTCACAGCAGCTTCGTCAGGATGTTGCACGACACAATGCCCAGTATCCGGGTGTGACCTTACACGCTTACAACAAGGCTCACGACCGTTTTCTTATAATTGATGAGGAAGTCTATCACATCGGCCATTCGCTTAAAGACCTCGGCAAGAAACTGTTTGCGTTCTCGAAGATGGATGTCATGACCGGAACAGAACTTATCTCACAGCTATGATGAACGAGAAGAAAGGCTCCCTAATGTTAACAAATGTTATAAACTTGCCAAAGGAGGATTTTTTGGGAATAAAGGTCCCTCATTATCCGTTATTTATATAAAATAAACTTCTCCAACAAAATGAAATCCTCCAAAGGAAGAAGAATAATAAGAGATTTGGCAGTATGTTTGACCAATGTTTCGCCAATGTTTGGCCAAAGGCTCGGCAATCGCCTCAGACCCTCTCAAATGGCGCGGTTTGTTCTGCCAAATGCAAACACGACACACTTAACACCCTAATACACAGCGACCTACTCACTTTTCAACGAAGAAGAGTATTAATACAGAATCAGTCTGATTTCAAGACATCAGCAACTTATATACAAGCGATTGGCAAGTAAAAAAACAATCTTGTCAATCGCTTTTTGTATCCTTTTAGTATGAAAAAACACTAATCGCCCCTTATATGTTATAAAACACATATGTGGCAAGTAACAAAAATTTGTATTAATTTTGCGCTTGCAAGCCGCAGGAAGCCCCGGTTGCGGGGACGAGGGCGGGAAACAAACATAATGAAAAGCGTTTATCCGCGCTGATTCTTGATTGTTAGAAATTCTCGCAAAATTTCAATCGAAGTCAAGGGTTGAGCAACGGTAGATGCCCGTGGATATGTAATTATCTTGCAGCCGGTACAGTTTTCCGTGAGGAATACGGCCGGACGCATTAGTTGCATATACAAGCGTAGGGCTTCTTCGTTGCCGTCCAACTTCGATTAGGCAATGCGAGAAGCCTCTAACAGAAGGACGGTAACAGATACAGATTCCTACGCTTTTCGCTTATAAACCAATCAATTGCCAACGAGAGGATGACCGCGGCAAGTAAATAGCTCCATGAAAGCATTGATAATCTTAAAATAAACCAAATGTGCGCCCATGCCTTGTTAGGCGCCATCAACTATTTCATTCACAAAAAATCAGAAACATTATGAGAAAAGATTCTT
>CALJBF010000347.1 GCA_938027385.1 uncultured Porphyromonadaceae bacterium
CGGCCATGCCGACGGCATCGCCGGCATGGCCGCGACGTATTATAAGATCAGATTCCATATTGTTATGATACTGCAAAGTTACAAAGATTCCGATAAAAATATCTACGGGCCGCCAATAAACGGCGACGCACACCGTTATTATAAGTAACTGTTCAAAACTATTTTAATATTTCGACCAGTTACTTGTCATAAAATTCACATTATTCAACACACACGATGAAAAAACTGTTACTGCCGATGCTGCCGGTCATGGCGCTTAGCCTGACCGCCTGCGGCGAGGATGAGCCACCTGTACCGTCAGACGCCATCACCCTGAACATGATGAACGAGTCGAACGGGCAGACGATACTGGGCGGCTCTGACGCATATATAAATGACGCCAACAACTTCACCTCACGCTACTGCGTGTTCGCTGACCTGGGGCGCAAGGGGAATCTTGGCGCACAACCTGAACTCAGCAATCTTGCACAGGAGGTAGCGGTGAATCCGGGCAACTATTACCAGCTCTTCCTGGCGGAAGAAATCGATGAGGTAGCCGGCGCCCGCGCCGTACCGGTAAACGCATCATATTACAACATATATGTCGACTCATGGATTATCGGTGGTGACGGAAAGGATGCCGGCGCAGTGGTTGCCTACACCGAATGTGAGCCAAAGGATACCGGCCTCCCCGAGTGGAACGCCGACATCGACATCTACATGAACGACCGCGAGAAAGCCGAACACCGGTTCGAGAAAGGCGCTATGATCGACCCGGAGTATGAGATCATCGGCCACGACATCCTCTCGGAAACTCTTGAAGTGGCAGTGAGCGGCAACCGCATCACGTTCACCAACATGGCCCACGCACCCCAGTGCACGGCGCATGTGATTGTGCTTGTGCGCCGCGGCTCGCTGTTCACGCAGGTCGGATTCAACGTCACCACCTACGAGCCGGCGCCGTGACCTGCCGGCGACATGTCAGGCGGCAGGCATGACTTGCCACAAATACCTCTATGTTTACCAAAAAGCTGTGACCGCAAGGATATCACAGCTTTTTGCATTAAATTTGCTCCCGGATACCAATATGCATATGAACGACATGGAAACGACACAGAAACAGACAATAACCCTCGACTCAATCGACAAATACAACCGGCTCTACGGATTCGAGACACGCCACCCGCTCGTGACCGTGGTCAATATCAAGGCCGCGCAGACGCTGCCCGACAACCTCACGCTCACCTATGGCCTCTACGCCATTTTCCTGAAAAACGGAGCGAACTGCTCGCTGCGATACGGACGCCGCCAGTATGACTACCAGGAGGGCACCGTGGTGACGTTCGCGCCCGGACAGACCATCGAGGTCGTGAGGGGAACCAATGACGTTCCCCAGGATGTGCCTGCACTGCTGTTTCATCCAGACCTGATATACGGCACGCCCCTGGGCCAGAAGATACAGAAATTCGGATATTTCGATTTCTCGCAGATGGAGGCGCTGCACCTTTCGGAACGCGAGCGCGAGATATTCCTTGACTGCCTGGCAACGATAGACCGGGAACTCGAGCACCCGGTCGACACACACACGGCCTCGGTGCTGTCGGCCAACATTCAGCTGCTGCTCGAATACCTCGACAGATTCTATGACCGCCAGTTCGCCACCCGCCACAAGGTGAATTCAGAAATCGTGGCGCGGTTCGAGCGACAGCTGAAGGAGTTCTACGACCGGCCGCATGCGGGCGAAGGGTTCCCGTCGGTCAACGATTTCGCATCGAAAGCCAACCTGTCGCCCAAATATTTCGGTGAGCTGGTGAAGAAAGAGACCGGCCTGACCCCCAAGACCATGATAATGCAGCACCTCATCAACGTGGCCAAACACCGGCTGGCAGTGTCGCAGGACGACATCAGCATCATCGCCTACGACCTCGGTTTCGACTATCCGGCCCACTTCACGCGCATGTTCAAGCGCGTGACCGGCGTCAGCCCAACCACCTACCGACAGACCCTGTCATTGAACTGACGGATTGCACTGGATATACAAGGAGAGTATGTCATAATGTGCCGGTATTCATTGTAGGGTCGCTGCACAATGCTATTAACTTAACAGATGTGGGCGTCTGAAAGACGCTGATTTCTTCAT
>CALJBF010000348.1 GCA_938027385.1 uncultured Porphyromonadaceae bacterium
TTAATATTTATCACTTATTTTAACCACCCGGGGTACTCTATGACAGCCGCAGTGGCACCAATGCAATATTTATTTAACAAATTTGTCGTAACTTTGCCATCTCAAAACCGATTATGTCACTGAGACACGCACTTCTTGCCACAGCAGTCACCACAGCCGCCACAGTCATGGCCGCAGAGACCGAGCAGGCCGACACTCTGATGTCGCTGCGCGAGGTCACCGTCACGGCCATCAAGGGGGGTACCATGGCCAACGCCGACCAGGCCGTGACCGACATCGGGCGCCGGGCCATAGAGAGGCTGGGCATCGTCAACCTCAAGCAGACGGCGCTGATCGCCCCGAATTTCTACATCCCCGACTACGGCTCGCGCATGACCTCGACCATCTACGTGCGCGGTCTCGGGGCACGCATTGACCAGCCCGTGGTGGGGCTGAACGTAGACAACGTGCCAATCGTCAACAAAGACAATTTCGATTTCGACCTGACCGACATAGACCGCGTGGAGATATTGCGCGGCCCGCAGAACATCCTCTACGGGCGCAACACCATGGCCGGACTCATAAACATATACACGCTCTCGCCGCTGAGCTATGAAGGCGTGCGGCTGAGCGCCCGCTACGGAACGCACAACACTTTCAGCGCGTCGGCGGCACTGTACCGGCGCCTTGCCTCGGGGCTGGGCATGTCGCTGTCGGCCCAGTGCTCGGGCACCGACGGATATTACCGCAACGCTTACAACGACACCCCCGTGGGACGGCAGCGCGACTGGAACGTGCGCTGGAAAACCGCCTGGCGCCCGGCCCAGAACGTCATCTTCGAGAATGCCGCCACCCTGAGCGGCACGCGACAGAACGGATATGCCTACGCCCCCGCCGGCACAAAAGTGGTGAACTACAACGATACCTGCTTTTACCGGCGCCTCAGTTTCACCGACGGCCTCACGGTAAAGCACTCGTTCGGCGGAATCGACTTCTCGTCGATCATCTCGTTCCAGTACCTGAACGACAACATGACACTCGATCAGGATTTCCTTCCGGTCGATTACTTCACCCTGAGCCAGATGCGCCACGAATGGGCGCTGACGGCCGATTTCGTGGCCCGCGGGCACAGCGGCGCCTGGCACTGGCTGGCCGGACTCTACGGCTACGGACGCCGCGGCGAGATGAACGCCCCCGTTTGTTTCGGCGACTACGGCATCAGCCGGCTCATCGAGAGCCATGCCAACACCATGGCCCAGGACTACCCCCTGCGGTGGGACGAGCGGTCACTGCTACTCGGTAGCCGTTTCACCCTCCCCTCGGGGGGCGCCTCGGCATATCACCAGAGCGAGTTCCGCCTCGGCGACTGGAGCCTCACCGCCGGACTGCGGTTCGACTGGGAACACGCGGGAATCGAATACCACAGCCATGCCAACACATCGTACACCATATATCAGGGCGACCCGGCGCTTGGCATCCCATACCTGCAGGTGCCGCTGGTGATCGACGAGCGCGGCAACCTGTCGCGTGACTTCTGCCAGCTCCTACCCAAGCTCTCGGTGTCATACCGGCTGCCGGGCTCCACGGGCAACCTCTTTATCTCGGCCACCCGCGGCTACAAGCCGGGCGGTTACAACACTCAGATGTTCTCAGACGTGCTACAGCAGAAACTCATGGCACAGTTAGGGGTGTGCATGAAATATGACGTTGACGAAATCATATCATACGACCCCGAGAAAAACTGGAACTTCGAGGGCGGCGCGCACATCTTCATGCTCGACAACCGCCTGCGGGCATCGGCCACGCTGTTCTGGATAGAATGCACCGACCAGCAGATAACCATGTTCCCCGCCGGTTCCACCACCGGGCGCATAATGGCCAACGCGGGCAAGACACGCTCGCGCGGCGTGGAAATCTCGGCCGCATACGACAGCGGCAGCGGTCTGACGCTGCGCGGGTCATACGGCCTGACCGACGCACGTTTCCGCAGGTTCGACAACGGGCGCCAGGATTTCTCGGGCAACCATGTGCCGTACGCCCCGCAGAACACCATGTTCGCCGGCGCCGGCTGGAACCGACCCGTCACAAGCGCCGGCCCCCTGCACGGCTACGGTCTGGAACTCAACGCCCGCGGCGTGGGACGCATCTGGTGGGACGAGGCCAACACCGTGTCACAGCCGTTCTACGTCACCCTCTCGGCACGCGCCAGGGCGCTCATAGACCGTTTCACAGTGGAATTGTGGGCCGACAAT
>CALJBF010000349.1 GCA_938027385.1 uncultured Porphyromonadaceae bacterium
CCGGCGACTTCTACGAGCAATTCGGCAGCGGTTTCATACTGCGCACATACGAGGAACGCGCCCTGGGCATAGACAACTCGCTGCGCGGCGGCCGTCTGCGCGTGAACGCCATCCCCGGCGTCAGGCTTACGGCTCTTGGCGGCCTTCAGCGTCATTACTGGGACTGGAAGAAATCGTCGCAGGTATACGGTGCCGACGCCGAATTCTCGCTTGAACAGCTCTTCCCCCGTCTTCAGAAACACAACCTGATCTGGAACTTCGGCGCGTCATACGTGCTGAAACATGAATCGACCCCAGGCCAGACCATATCGGGTGTCGACTACCGCCTGAACGTGCCCAAATGCGTCAGCGCCTTCGACCTGCGCTCGCATCTGCACAAAGGCAATTTCGATGTCATGGGCGAGTTCGCCTGGAAAGGGCAGGATCCGTCGTTTGACAACGACTACACCTACGGCAAAGGCACAGCCGTGATGCTGAGCGCATCGTGGTCGAAATCGGGCATCAGCGCCCTGCTGCAGGCCAAACGCAGCGAGAACATGGCTTTCCGCAGCCAGCGCATGATGTCGGGCACGTCATGTTTCATAAACAACATGCCCGCCTTCGCCTATCTGCACACCTACGCCCTGCCGGCGCTTTACCCATATGCCACACAGGCCGCTCCGGGTGAGTGGGCCTTCCAGGGCACTTTCGCCTACAACTTCAAACGCCGCACCCCCTTCGGAGGTCGCTACGGCACCAAGGTCAAGCTGAATTTCAGCTACATACGCGGCCTCGACCACAAGTACCCTCAGCCTATAACCGGCAGCACGATTATCGGCACCGACGGCTCGAAGACCACATTCTTCGGCATGGGCGAGGCATATTACCACGACGTGAACCTGCAGGTAGAGAAGAAATGGTCGGCAAGCGTGACCCAGAACTTCATGTACATGAACCAGATGTACAACAAGCAGGTGATCGAGCACAAAGGCGGCCGCATCAACACCAACATATTCGTCGTTGACACGAAGTGGAAAATAGACAACCGTTTCACCCTGCGCAACGAACTTCAGTATCTGCACACCTGCCAGGACCAGAAAGACTGGCTTTACGGCCTGCTTGAGCTGTCGAACGCACCCTACATAATGCTCACTGCAAGTGACATGTGGAACTGCGGCGACACCGGCACTCACTATTACAATTTCGCGATAACAGGCAATTACCGCTCGAACCGCCTCATGGCCAGCTACGGCCGTACACGCGAAGGAATCAGCTGCGCGGGCGGTGTATGCCGCCGCGTGCCCCCCACCCACGGTTTCCAGGTGTCATACGCCTATACTTTCTGAGCATGCACGCACCTGAATATTCCAAACAGAATACCCCAAGAATCATGATGAAAAGAATCTTTCTCCCCGTCATAGCCGCCGTCGCCCTGGCGTCCTGCTCGGATATCAGCGAGGACGAGCGTTTCATTCCCATCGACAGCGTGGCGCCGCAGCGCGCCGTTCTGCTCGAGGAATTTACCGGGCAGAACTGCCCCAACTGCCCCTCGGCCCACAAAGAGATCGAAACACTGCTCTCTCAGTACGGCGACGCGCTGATACCCGTGAGCATACACGCCGGTGATTTCGGCATCTCATGCACGGCACGGCGCCCGGGCCTTATGCAGCCCGAAGGCGACACCTTCAACAACCGCTACGGCATAGACGAATGGCCCAAGGGGGTGGTGAACGGTCGCGGCGGTGCCATGAACTTCGACGAGTGGAGCGACGCCATCCGCACCGAGGCCGCACGCGAGACAACCCTCGGCATGGAGCTTTCGGCCGAAATCGCGGCTGAGGCACCCGCCACAATATCGATAATCTGCACGCTTATGCCGTCGGCCGATCTGGCAGGCCAGCTCTATGTCTGGATCACCGAAGACCACATCATAGCGCGTCAGCTCGACAAGGAGCTTGGCACCATAGCCGACTACGAGCACAACCATGTGTACCGCGCCTCGGCCACAGCAGTGGAAGGTGATGCCGTGAGCCTGCGCTCGCATGTGCACACGACCCTCGACTATACCGTCGAGGTGCGCGCCACCGAAAAAGAAACCTGGAACACCGCAAACCTCTCGGTAGTGGCGTTTGTACGCGAGCCTGACGGCGGCGTGGCACAGGCCGCCCGCGTGCATGTGACCCCGGCCACTGCCGAATAATCGCCGGCCCGGTTCCCGCAACAAAATATCTAATTGAACTTACAACAACAAATCAGATAGAACATGAAGAAATTTTACCTCTTGATGGCCTGCGCCGCCATGACCCTGGGCGCCCAGGCCGTGAACCTGAAATTCATGCTCGGCGACCAGGAGATTACTCCCGGCTCGACCGTAAAATTCATCGAATACACAGCCGAAGAATATGAGCCCGGCGTGTGGGACATCATGATGAAACCTGACCTGAGCATCGTCAGCGACTTCTTCACCAATACAGTCACCGTAACAGCTACCTGCACCTCGGGCCAGAGCATCCAGATGTGCTGCGGTGGCAATTGTTCCAAGGGTGAATCCGTAACAAAAGAGGATCTTACCCTGCGCCAGAACCAGCCGCTGAGCCTTGATTTCGAGTTCATGGAAGGGGAATACGAAGGCGCTGTGGTACCTGACGTGATCACGACATTCACCGCCACCGACGGCGAGAGCGACCCCATCGAGTTTACCCTTGTGATGGGCCCCGGAGCCTCGGCTCTCGAAACCATCGGAGGTGTTTCCGAATCAGTACGCCCTGTGACCGGCGGCATCGCCTGGTCCGTAGCAGACGCCACAACCCTTGACCTCTATTCTGTTGCCGGGACACGTGTCCTCTCGGTTCTCTGCGAGGGCAACGGCACTGTCAGCACATCGGCCCTCGCCCCGGGCATCTACATCTACACCCTCGGCGCCAACACCGGCAAGCTCATTGTAAAATAATCACATCTCCAACCATATAACCAGATATGAAAAAAACATTACTCACCCTGCTGGCCTGCATAGTCGCACTCGGCGCATCGTCGGCACTGCAGAAAGCCCCCCGGATGCTGACCACATCCCCGGGTGCATCTTTAGGCACCGTGATACCGTTCACGCCGGCCGAAACCAGGATCCCGATGGCAAAACGTTCCGCCGACCAGACCATGTCGCTGACCTACTCACCCGCCTATGATCCATATCAGGCAATAGCGTTCCGGGATCAGGAGACAGGCATGCAGATGGCTCAGGCATTCCAGTTCACGAGAACACTGACAAACAAATTCGCCGGGAACAAGCTCACAGGCATGTTCTTCTACACCGGTATCAACATGAATGCCTCGACAGAGACTTCAAGCGTCAATACCATCAAGAAAGCGACGATGTTCCTGGCATACGACCTGCAGAACTTCGAGCCTTTCTATACCCAGACGGTCGATCTGCCCGAGGCGGGGGGCACGCTCGTGTCGTTCCAGTTCGACACACCATACGAGATAGTGGCAAACAAACCGCTCTATATCGGCCTTTACTATTATCTCTCATCTCCCCAGGACGCCACTGTCATCATTGACGGCAGAGATCACGGCAATGACGTGACAGGAGGCTGGATTGGTTTCCGCCCTGTTCCCACCGCAGATGAACCGAATCCAAGCTGGTCGTTCAACAACTTTGCCGAAGATCTCGGGTTCCTCTGCCTGGGCACGGTGATAAGCGGCGACAACCTTCCCAACGATGAGGTTTCACTGGATGAATATGACGTACAGCCTTCAGTGTATGAGAACGACCCGTTTGACTTCTATTTCCTCTTCACCAACAACGCGGCCAACGACATCAACAGCATCGACTGCGAGGTTACTGTCGGCACAGCCCCTGCTGAAACAGTACACCTGGATCTTGACCAGCCGCTCGGCTACAGCAAATCAGCGGTAGCAACACTCTCAGACCTCACTTGCTCTACACCTGATGTCAACAGGGTGCCTGTAACCGTCACCATCACCAAAGTGAACGGCAACACCGAGGTCCGCTCCGGCAACGTGCAGGT
>CALJBF010000350.1 GCA_938027385.1 uncultured Porphyromonadaceae bacterium
ACTCGGGACCTCCGGGTTATGAATCCGACGCTCTAACCAACTGAGCTATCCCGCCGTTTGCGAGTGCAAAGTTACGCAGAGTTTTGGAACTACCAAAATTTTCAGGCAAAAATTTTGGGTGCAATCTGCAACCGGCAGGATTTCAGGGGTGTGCACACTGTGGCTTTAGGGTCTTTAGGGTCTTTAAGGTCTTTAGGGTCTTTAGGGGTATGCGCACCATACGTTACATAAGTCACATGCGTTACATACGTTACATACGTCGCATAAGCCACATAAGCCCCAGCGCCTGCCGTCAGGGCAGCAGCACCTTGGTGGCGGTGGTGCCGCGGCGGCAGATATACAGGCCGCCGGCGGGGTTATCAATCCTGACGCCCTGCATGTTGTAGTAGACCGCGGTGGTGTCGGCGCTGTCGGCCCCCGGGGCCTCAAGCGAAACCATGTTGCGCTCGCCCAGATCCTCGAAGTCAGACTTGCCGCGCGGACTGATGTGCAATGGGTAGTAGTTCTTGCAGATGCCCGTCATGTTCCACCGGTGGTTGAAGTAACCCTCGGTCGAGGTCTTGTAATAATCGGCGGCCTGGTTGCACCACATCCACGCCAGACCCTCGTAGTCGTCAAGTGTGCCGTCGAAAATCTGGTATTTCTGCGAGTTCCATTTGCCGTGGTAGTCGCCGGCCCAGTAATAGTCGTCGAGGAACCGCATGTCGCAGACCCTCACGAGCTGATTCCCGTAGGTGTAGCCGTCCTCGGCCATGGCCATCTGACGCAGGGTGAGGTCGATGGGAGTCACTTCGTTGCCGTGCGAGGTCACACGCCAGTCGGCGGCTGTGCGCGGCACCATTGTCAGACCGTTGTCGCCGAAAATCAGGTATCCGGCAATGTCGGTGAGGTTGTCGCCCACGCTCACGCCCGATATGTCGATCTCCTCATAGCCGCACCCGGTGGCCGAGCGCAGTTCCACACCACCTGTGGCGTCCTGGGCGAATATCGAGTTTACAACGCGGTCATACGAAAGGTCGTAATACGACTCTATGAAGGTCACTGTGGCCTCCCCTTTATATACATATACCGAAACCATGTCGTGCGTGTCTTCGTCGGCAAGTTCGCGCAGAGTGTTGGCCACAAGCGCGGGCACCGGATGCCATTGCACGTTTATGACCTTGTCGAGAGCGCCGGGCGACGAGAGTGTGATGCGGTCTGAGAAGAAACGTGATTCAACCGGGTCGAGAGTGAGCGTGAGGGTGAACCCGTCGGCGTTCATGGCTGCCGAGGCGGCAATCGAGGTGGCCGATACCGTTACCTGACCCGATTCGCCCGGTGTCACTGTGATGTCGCCGGTGAGGTCGGTGCCGCGCACGATTACGTCGCGGCTCACGGTAACGCCGGTGTAGACCTGTCCGAAGTCAAGCGGATTCCCCTCGACGGTGATGTTCGGCACGGTGACGGGTGCCGACTGCCCCGAGAAAATCTCGGCCATTGTGGTTGCCACACGAATTTCGTCGACCGTGACGCGGGGTGTCTTGCTTGTGGGACGGGCGCGCTGGTTCAGTGCCACGGCGCGCAGGTCGGTGAGAGTCTCGCCGATGCCGGTCGATACCGCATCAGGTTCGGTGGTGTCGGCACCGGGGTTGAGAAAGAGGCTTACGGTGTCGTTGCTGTCGCCGTCGGTCTGCTCGTAGCGCATTACGGCAAGCACGGTCTCGCCGAGGGGTATCTCTGTGTCGGCCCATGCCACATCTGTGTCGGCCAGACCGTTCAGGCTGTTTTTCACGCTCACGCCGATTCTGACACTGTTTTCATCAGAGCCTTTCCTGACACATAACGCGCCACCCTCGCTTGACGATATGCCGTCGCCGAAGTCGCCTGTGACTCCGCTGGTACCTGTAAGGCAGAGGAATCCTCCGGCCTTTACCGAGACAGAGGGCATTTCGTCTATGCGCACAAGCGCCGAATAATATATTGCCGTCGGCGCCGGCGTGCCTTTGGGGGCGAATATGGCCTGGTTTGAGTCTGAGCCGAGTTCCATTGTGAGGGTGACGGCGTTGCCGGCAGGTGCATCCTGGTACCCGGTGCGGGTGAGCGACTGGTCGGAAACGCTGACCGGGTAACTGCCCTGACTGCCGTTGACCACCCACTGTCCACGGGAATTCAGCGCCCCTGCGGGATACGCGAATGAGTCACAGAGCAGGACGTCGGCCTGAGCGGATGCAGTCGCCGCCAGCGCGGCCATAGCAAGTAATGTCTTCTTCATACTGATTGCGGTTTTGATTGATAGATACCGCAAAGATATGAATAAATCGTGAAATCAGGCATATAATGGCCATATTTGCCGATTTTTACCCAAAAGAGCATGCCGGAGAGAGCGCCAGGATGGTTTCAGTCTGTCGGCGGGGCATGTCACAGCGTGTACCCCAGCGTCACGTTCAGGTTTGACGATCCGAGATCCTTGTGGAGCTTTATGAAGTCGCTGCCGTATGTGACCTGCATTGTCACACGTCTATACTGCATCCGCACGCCTATCTGCCACCCCATCTGGAAACGGTGCAGATGCGCCTCTCCGTAGTCCTTTTCCGAGAACAGGTTCCCGTCGGGTGGCCCGAGTTCCAGTCGGGTCAGCACGGCGTTGAGATCTGCGTCAAGCGGGCCGTCACATATACGGTATCGGTTGTGTCCGTATGCCTGTATCCTGAAGTTGAGACCGGCTGACGGAGTGACCGTCCAGCCGCCGTAAAGAGGCAGGCGCACATTGAAATTCACGGGTATGTTGAAGTTGATGAAAGTAGTGCGCTGTTTTATATTTACGAGATTGTATTGCGCGTCGTCGTAATAGGTCTTGGAACGTGTCGTAACCATCATGTTCACCCCGGTGCCGATATAGAACGGATGCTTGTCAGAAACGCTGAAATCCATCTGATACCCGACGCCCCCTCCATTGAACGACACATTGTCGAGGTCTTTCGGGTATAGGACATTGTGCTGGTATGACACAGTGACATTGCGCAATATGCGGGGCAGAGGGTCAGCAGGGGACTCTCCGGCACAAAAGGCCGGAGTCATGAGTATGAATGACGCTGCTATGTGACGGAAAGCTTTTCTCATCTGTACTGACTGATGCCTGACGGTGCATCCATGCCCTCAGGCTGATGGGATGCCGTTTTACAGGACTGAACGCCAGTGCATGTGCGAATGTTTTGGGGCGCCCGTGTTAAAAACATTTTCCGGGCATCGCATAACGGTATGGTCTCACGCCAATGGCATGGATTACTGAGGGGTATGACAAACCCCGCTGTCAATAATGACGGCGGGGTCGCTGACGGGTGCTTCTGTGGCTTGCGCCGGGGTCAGTCGGCAGCCTGGGTGTTGCGGACAAAGCCGCAGGCTGCCTGGAATTCCGCAAAGAAATCATGCCCGAGCGCCACGGAGATGCGGCACAGCAACTCGGTGTCAATGCTTCCTTTACGCAGGATTTTATAGACGTTGGTTCGGTCACAGCAAATCTCCTGCGCCAGCCAGGCGGCGGCGCGGCGCTGACGGCGCAGTTCATTGCCGATAAGGGACCCGATGTGGACCTTAATGCCACATTCTTCGGTCGCAGTCATAACAGGTTGTAAAGCCATGCTGTTAACTTTAAGGAAATGATGTGGTAAAAAAATCGCGTGGCGTCAGTGGAATTCTGCAGTTGGCGGTTTCAATTAGTTTCAGTAAAAATCCATTAACGCGTCACAAAATTACAAAATTTCCATTATACAAAAAAGCAACAACCTGTGGCGTAATCGGCACAATATAGTGAAAATATCTTAAAACAATGCAGATTGTATAAAATCGGCACTGTTTTAAGATATTCAGAAGTATGGGAGATGGTTCGGAGGGGGTGTTTGCCCCATTGTCGGCACGGGTGTGGGCGCCCGGTTATTTGGCGTGATTGCGTACCTCGGCTCCGAGGCTGGTAGAGACCTTTACGGTGCCTTTGGAATTGTAGTCGACCTGCGCGCCGACCGAGGCGTCGACTTTAGCTGCGGCCGACACGAGCTTGGCGGCGTTTACCACCGCGCCGGTCGATGTGTCGATTTCAAGGTAGCTGCATTTGCCTCCGAGGGTGGCCTGCGCGCCTGTCGACGCGTCGATGTCTACCTGACC
>CALJBF010000351.1 GCA_938027385.1 uncultured Porphyromonadaceae bacterium
TAATTATTAGAAAGTTAAAATTGTAATTTTTTGTTGAATTATTTTGTAGTATTGTTGATTTTTGTTAATTTTGTCGCACCATGAAAACAGTGCCCGTACACTCCGAATACAGATTCGCAAAAACACTGTCAATGTGTCTTTGCCTGTTTTTTGCCACCATGAATGCCACCGGCGCCACCTTTCTGCCGGTGGTGACCAATTTCGGCGCCCGGCAATATTCCGGCCAGTTGCAGAACTGGGGCGCCACACAGATGCCCGACGGCACTGTATGCGTGGCCAACAATGACGGCCTGCTTACATTCGACGGCTACACCTGGCGGAAATACCGTGTGCCGGGCAACCATATCGTCAGATCGGTGATGGCCGACGGCGAAAGGCTGTATGTCGGGTCGTTCGAACAGTGCGGCTACTTCGAGGCCGGTGCCGACGGCCACTGGCAGTACAGTTCAATCTCAGACGCATTGCCGGCAGGCACATTGAGCGACGACGAATTCTGGAACATCGTAAAAATCAAGGGCACCGTATATTTCCAGTCATTCGAGAACATAATCGCATACGAGCCCCTGACGCACAAAGCCGGGGTAATTACCCGAAAATTCACCGACCCGGCCCATGCCGGCAAACTGAGGCCACTTTATATCTTCAACCACCGCGACCGGCTCAAGGCGCAGGAGATTGGCGGAGGGCTATACACTCTCACGCCACAGGGCTGGCAACAGACATCGACAATGGCAGACTCGGGCAGCGGCATTGTGGCCATCCTCGGCGACCTTGCGGTCACCGAGTTCGACGGGCTTAAACGGATCATGCCCGACGGCACTCTCCTCCCCTTCCCTACCGAAGCCGACGCCAGTCTCAGGCGCGACCAGACCAACCGCGCCGCCGTCAACCGCCGGGGCGATATTTTCCTCGGCACCATCAGCGGCGGGGTCTATGCGGTAGACCGCACCGGGCGGCTTATATGGCACATATCGTCGAACAGCGGACGCCTCGGCAACAACTCGGTGCTCGGCCTGTTCGTCGACCGTCAGGAAAACCTGTGGGTGTGTCTCGACGACGGGCTGTCGCTGATCCATACCGGAAAGCCGTACACCACCCTTCAGCCCGAGGCCGGATTCGAAGACATCGGCATGGTCTACAGCGTCGGGCGTGCCGCCGACGGACGCCTGATAGTGGCCGCCAACCAGGGAGCCTACGGATTCAATGACCATGCACCCGGAAATTTCAGCCTGATTCCAGGCACCAGAGGACAGAACTGGTGCGTTCGTCAGTTCGACGGCCAGACTTTCATCGGCAACAACATGCACACATACGAACTGATGCCCGACGGAAGCACCGCGATTGTGGCAGGAACGGCCACCGACATGAAAAGCGGCATGATACACAACAGCCGCGTGATCGTGCAGTCATCGTATTACACAATGAGTATATATACGCGCCCCGACGGACGATGGCGGCTGCGTAACGAGGTCAAAGGATTCGGCGCACCCGTCAGGCAGGTGGAGATAGCGCCCGACGGCACCATTTGGACCACCCACATGACGCGGGGTATCATCCGCACGCGCCTGAATGCCACCCTCGACAGCGTGATCGAGACGCAGAGTTTCCTCTCGCTGGCCGGCGACTCAGTGCCGCGCATGTGCTACATACTCAACATCCGGGGTAACGTGCTTTTCACCGACGACAACCACTTCTACAGCTACGACGAATCAGACAAACGGTTCACCATCAACGCTGAATACGACAGCCTCTTCCATTGGATCAACAAGCCACGCAGTGCCACCCATATCGACGACAACCACTTCTGGATTGCCGCCGCCGAGGCATATTATCTGATCCGTCACGAAAACGGCACATACAAGAACCTGCTCACAATCTCGCTCGACAACTTTCCGCGCGCCATAAACGACCTTGTGGCAGGTGTTTTCGCCGACCGCGACGGCATCAGCTATTTCAATCTCAACGGCGGCATAGGACGCATCGACATCAAGGATCTGGCGCCCGGTGTCAACGATTTCAAGCCCAGACTGCGTATCGGCTCGGTGGGCTACAACTCTCCGGCCGGAGGATTCGCGGAACTCCCCATTGCCGACACGGGCCACATCCCCCAGGCCGAGAACGGTAGCTTACACATAACACTATCGTACCCCGAATTCAGCCATCACCCGCTGCGCTACCGGTTCAGGCTTGAAGGTGACGGACAGGTCAGAGACTCGGTCACCACGGTTCCTGAGCTGGGTTATCCCAACCTGCCGCCCGGAACCTACAGCCTGCACTGCGAGGTGCTCGACGAGAACTCAGACATACTCGACTCGGTGGATTACAGTTTCAAGGTACCTCGCCCCTGGGCGTTGAGCTGGTGGGCCATACTGATATACATACTGCTCAGTGCCGGCAGCGTGATGCTGGTGATGAGGCTCTATACCCGCCGGCGCCTTAACGAGGTGCGCCGCAAGATTGCCGAAGAGCGCGCCCAGCACGACGCCGAGATTCACAAGCAGCAGCTCGTCATAGCCGAGCAGCAGAAACAGATTCTTGAAAAGGAACTTACCGAGAAAGGAAAGGAGCTTGCCTCGATGGCGCTCGACGCCTATTCGCGTCAGCAGGTGATTGACCAGTTGCGCGAGTCGCTAAACGATGCCCGCGGCAAAGGGGTCTCCAACGCCGGCACGGTCAAGGCTCTGAGCGCGCGCCTGCAGGAACTGAGTACCCGCGAGGGTGGCGGCGGCGAGTTCTGGAGCATGTTCGAGCAGAATTTCGATCTCATACACGAGCACTTCTTCAGAAACCTGCGCAAACAGTTCCCTACCCTCACGTCGGGCGACCTGCGGCTGTGCGTGCTCATACGCATGAACCTGTCAACAAAAGACATAGCCCGTTTCCAGGGGCTTACCGTGCGCGGCATAGAGACAGCACGCTACCGCCTGCGCAAAAAACTCGGACTCGGCTCTGACGCCAGCATCACCGACTTCCTCATCGATTTCGGCGACGACCATGCCGCCCCCCAACCCGACTGACCCACGCCCGGCAGGCACACTTTTGCCATTTCCATACCCTTAATCAATATAACTTCATGTTAAAAACTCATAGAACGGTTATAAAACAGGCCGGAGAGTTGTATTTCATGACAAAGTTTTTATTAAATTTGCGGGTATGAATCCCGAGGTGCGGCAACCTGACCGGGCAACGGTTCTCAATTGACGCGCCAAGGCAGATAACCTAAACATTTTAGTGGGTATAAGAGGCTGTTTAATAATAAATGTTAACGTTCCGGTGGCCGGTTTTTGAGATAAAT
>CALJBF010000352.1 GCA_938027385.1 uncultured Porphyromonadaceae bacterium
TTCTGCATGGACCTCGGCGCCACGACCATGCTCTTCTATACACTGCGTGTGCGCGAGCAGATTCTCGACATCATGGAGAAGACCTGCGGCGCCCGCATGACTTTCAACTACGACTGCATCGGCGGTGTACTGGCCGAGCCTGACGCCGACTTCATCAAGGATGTGAAGGAACTGCTGGCAGTCCTCCCCAAGAACGTAAAGGAATACAACAAGATATTCACCGGCAACGTCATCGCCCGCAACCGTATGACCGGTGTGGGCGTGCTCTCGCACGACGACGCCATCTCGTGGGCCATCACCGGTCCCTCGGGCCGTGCGTCGGGCTTTGCTTGCGATATACGCAAGACCCACCCCTATGCCGTTTACAACGAGCTCAAGTTCGAGCAGGTAATCCGTACCGAGGGTGACTCTATGGCACGTTTCCAGAACCGTGTCGACGAGATCATGCAGAGCGCCGGAATACTGGAACAGCTCATCGACATGTACGAGCCCGAAGGCGAAATCTGCGCCAAGGTGCCCAAGGTGGTCAAGCTCCCCGCCGGCAACTGGTTCCAGATTGTCGAGGGCTGCCGCGGCCTCTTCGGCGTCTACATCGAGAGCGACGGCTCCAACAAGCCCTACCGCCTGAAACTGGCCACCCCCTCGCTCAACGCCGCAGCCGTGGTCGACCATATCACCAGCGGCCAGAAGATCGCCGACCTCATCACCATCGGCGGCTCGATGGACTACATCGTGCCCGATATGGACCGCTAAGCATCACCCCTGAACGTTAACAAAAAGATAATAAACCAATTCCCCCTGAAAAATGGGTAACAACGAATATACAATCGACAACTTCGGGTCGTGGACAGCCGCGTTTGACCAATGGCTCAACACTCTGATACCCTCATGGTGTGCAACTCTTCTCGAGTGCGTGCTCGTGGGCGTCGGGCTGTTGCTCGTATATGCCCTGCTGGCCCTGTTCTACATCCTTTACGAGCGCAAAATCTGCGCCTATTTCCAGTGCCGTCTCGGCCCTAACCGCGTTGGCCCCTGGGGTCTGCTGCAGGTGTTCGCCGATATGTTCAAGATGCTCATAAAAGAGCTCATCGACCTCAAGCATGTCGACAAGTTCCTCTTCGCACTGGCCCCTTATCTGGTGATTATCGCCTCGATGCTCTGTTTCGCCGTGCTCCCCTGGGGTAACGGGCTGCAGATAATTGACTTCAATATCGGCATCTTCTTCCTGATCGCCTGCTCGTCGATCGGCGTGCTCGGCATCCTGCTGGCCGGCTGGTCGTCGAACAACAAGTTCACCCTCATCGGCGCACTCCGTTCGGGCGCGCAGATGGTCAGCTACGAGCTGTCGGTGGGCCTGTCGATTCTTACGATGGTAGCGTTCGCCGGCACCATGGATGTGGCCAAGATCGTCGAGGCCCAGGCCGACCACTGGTTCATCCTCTCGGCCCACGTTCCCGCCATCATCGCTTTCGTGATTTACCTCATCGCCGGCACGGCCGAGACCAACCGCGGCCCGTTCGACCTTCCCGAGGCTGAGTCAGAGCTTACCGCCGGTTACCACACCGAGTATTCGGGTATCCACTTCGGCTTCTTCTATCTGGCCGAGTACCTGAACCTGTTCATCGTTTCGGGCGTGGCCTCGCTGATGTTCCTGGGCGGCTGGATGCCCTTCCATATCGACGGTTTCGACGGTTTCAACCACATCATGAACTGCATCCCCTCGACGATCTGGTTCCTGCTCAAGACATTCTTCGTGTCGTTCATCATCATCTGGTTCAAGTGGACTTTCCCCCGTCTGCGTATCGACCAGCTGCTCAAGCTCGAATGGAAATACCTCCTGCCCATCAACCTGTTCAACCTCGTGCTGATGGTCATCATCGTGATGCAGGGCTGGTATATCGGCGCGAACTGACACCCTCTCTCCACCCCCCTTAACAAGCAATCAAATTAACACTTACCCCTCCCATAAAATCCGCGTATGAGCGCAATTTCCGGAAAAATCGCACAGGTAATCGGCCCCGTGGTCGACGTGGCATTCGACGGTGACAACACTATCCTGCCCCCTATCTACACCGCCCTGAAGGTGACCCGACCCGACGGCTCTGAGCTCATTCTTGAAGTAGAGCAGCACATCGGTGAAGACACCGTGCGTTGCGTGGCAATGGAATCGACCGACGGTCTGCAGCGCGGCGTCAGGGTCGACTCGCTCGAGCGCCCGATCTCGGTGCCTACCGGCGACCAGGTAAAGGGCCGTCTGCTCAATGTGATCGGTGACGCCATCGACCACCTGCCCGAGCTCAAACGCGACAACCTGCGCCCCATCCACCAGCCCGCACCCGTATTCGAGGACCTCACGATCGGTACCGAGATCCTTTTCACCGGTATCAAGGTGATTGACCTTCTCGAACCCTACTCGAAGGGTGGCAAAATCGGTCTGTTCGGCGGTGCAGGCGTGGGCAAGACCGTGCTCATCATGGAGCTCATCAACAACATCGCCAAGGGTCACAACGGTTTCTCGGTGTTCACCGGCGTGGGTGAGCGTACCCGCGAGGGTAACGACCTGCTCCGCGAGATGATCGAGTCGGGCGTAATGCGCTACGGCAAGAAATTCGAGGAGGGGATGGAAAAAGGTGAATGGAACCTCGGCGATGTCGACATGGACGAGGTTGCCAAATCGCAGGCCGCCCTGGTGTTCGGCCAGATGAACGAGCCGCCGGGCGCACGTCTGCGTGTGGCCCTGACCGGTCTTACCGTGGCCGAGCAGTTCCGCGACCAGGACGGCGGCGGCAAGGATATCCTTCTGTTCATCGACAACATCTTCCGTTTCACACAGGCAGGTTCCGAGGTATCGGCACTTCTGGGCCGTATGCCCTCGGCCGTAGGTTACCAGCCTACGCTGGCATCGGAGATGGGTATGCTGCAGGAGCGAATCACCTCTACCAAAAACGGCTCCATCACCTCGGTACAGGCCATCTACGTGCCTGCCGATGACCTTACCGACCCGGCGCCCGCCACGACATTCTCGTTCCTCGACGCCACCACGGTGCTTTCGCGTAAGATCTCCGAGCTTGGTATCTACCCCGCTGTAGACCCGCTGGAATCAACCTCGCGTATCCTTGACCCCAATATCATCGGCGAGGAGCACTACAATACAGCCCAGGCCGTTAAACAGCTCCTTCAGAAATACAACGAGCTTCAGGATATCATCGCCATCCTCGGTGTCGACGAGCTCTCTGACGAGGATAAGCTCGTCGTTGCTCGCGCACGTCGCGCACAGCGCTACCTGTCGCAGCCATTCCATGTGGCCGAGCAGTTCACCGGTCTTCCGGGCGTGATGGTGCCGCTGAGCGAGACCATCCGCGGTTTCAAGATGATTCTCTCAGGCGAGATGGACCAGTACCCCGAGCAGGCGTTCCTCAACGTCGGCACAATCGACGAGGCAATCGCCAAGGGCAAGAAACTCCTCGAGGAAGTTAAATGAACCAGCAACCGTAATCACGACAGCCAGACATGATTCTCAAGATAATATCCGCACAGAATGTGGTGTTCGAGGGGGAGGCGGCAAGCGTCACTCTCCCCGGCGAGCTCGGACTCTTCACCGTATTGCCCCGCCACGCCTCGCTGGTTTCGTCGCTTGTCCCCGGCAAGATCACCTATACCGCCACTGATGGCGGCGAGCGTCGGCAGGTCGACGTGCAGGGTGGCATCGTCGATGTCGACAATGATGTGGTTTCGGTTTGTATTTATTGATTTTCGGGCCATCGGCCATACAAGCAACATAATGAAAAAACTGTTTTTCATACTGGCGTTCCTGCTGACGGTGACCGCATCGGCCACTGCCCGGATTGCCGCGCAGCCTGACACCGCCGAGCGCACCGCCGCGCAGACCGAGGCCACGGAGGCCACTGAGGCCGGCGTGGAGCTGGCCCAGGAACTCAACGGCGACACCGTTACCGGTACCGGCTCCACACCTGTGGCACAGGCCGAAACAGCCGAAGAGGCGAAAAAGGAGCGCGATTTCGACATCAAGGAGACCATCTTCGATCACCTTGGCGACGGCTACGGCTGGGAAGTTCCCTTCAATCACCACAAGCGCATGCCGCTGCCGGTGATTGTGTGGGGCTCTGACGGTCTGCACTGTTTCATGTCGTCGCGCATCGACCATGGCCAGACCTACCGCGACGGCAACGCCGAGTTCCGCATCGCCACCGAAGGTGACTACAAGGGTAAGATTGTCGAGATCGTAAACAACGAGGAGGTCAAACCCTGGGATTTCTCGATCACCAAGAATGTGTGCGCCATCTTCATCGCCTGCATCATCGTGGCGTGGCTGACACTGCGCCTGGCACGCTGGCACCGCAAGAACCCGTTCAAGGCCCCGCGCAAGCTGCACGGCGCCATGGAGTCGCTGATAGCTTTCATCTACGACGGCGTCATCAAGTCGACGCTCAAGGAGAACGCTCCCCGTTTCGCCCCCTATCTGCTCACAGTGTTTCTGTTCATATTCTTCATGAACCTGCTGGGTCTGATAGTGGTCTTCCCCGGCGGCGCCAACGTCACCGGCAATATCGCCGTAACGCTGGTGCTGGCGCTGATCACATTCTTCATCACCAACGTGTTCGGCACCAAAGTCTATTGGAAAGAGATTTTCTGGCCCGATGTTCCCATCTGGCTCAAGTTCCCTCTGCCCATCATGCAGATTATCGAGATTTTCGGGATCTTCACCAAACCGGCGGCCCTGACGGTGCGTCTGTTCGCCAACATGATGGGCGGCCACATGATTGTGCTCATCCTCACGATGCTCATCTTCATCTTCGCCGCCATGGGTACTGCAGTCGCCTCGGGCACGGCAGTCATCTCGGTGGCCTTCTCGGTGTTCATGCTGCTGATCGACGTTCTTGTCAGCTTTATCCAGGCTTACGTGTTCACCATGCTCTCTACCATCTTCATCTCTCTGGCCCAGGCAAAGCATGAGGAGCATCACGCCGATGACAAGGCTCACGCCCCCGCCGCTGCCGCTCCCGCAAAGGCTGCCGCCGCAAACTGAGATCTCTAAACAATCCGTAAAAACAAACAACAATATAAACTCTCAAATCACCCAACTATGTTAGCAATGATTTTAGCAGCAGTCAACGCCGTACTCGGCCTTGGTGCATCTATCGGCGCCGGTATCGCAGCCGTAGCCGCCGGTATCGGTATCGGTAAAATTGGTGGCGCTGCCATGGAAGCTATCGCCCGCCAGCCCGAAGCCGCCGGTGACATCCGTTCGAACATGATCGTGATCGCCGCCCTGATCGAGGGTGTGGCCCTCTTTGCCGTGATTGTCTGCATCCTCGCCCTGTTCGTTTAATACAACCGGACACCGGTCCCCGCATCGCGCACTGCCGCAGGCTCCCCGCCGGAGCCGCGGCGGCGCGGCGGAGTCCCGGGCGGAAGACACCACACGCCGTCGCCCCCACCGCCATCACGCCTGGCACGACGGCAGCTGTTTCCCCAACAAAACATCATCCCTACCCATCAAACTGACACATGGATCTTTTTAAAGTTGATTTCGGCCTGACTGTCTGGATGTTCATCTCGTTTGTCATCCTGCTCTTCATATTGTGGAAATTCGCCTGGCCTGCAATCCTCAAAGGTGTCGATCAGCGCGCCGACCTCATTGACAAAGGGGTAGAGTATGCCCAGAACGCCAAGGAACAGCTCGACAACGCCAAAGAGGAGTCACGCAAGTATGTTGCCGAGGCCCGTCACCAACAGGCCGACATCATCGCCGAGGCCAACAAGATGAAATCACAGATTATCGAGGAGGCCCGCGACGAGGCCAAGAAAGAGGCCCAGAAGGTCATGGACTCGGCACGTCTCTCGATTGAGCAGAGCCGCAAGGAGGCCGAGAAGAACCTGCGCGACGAGGTGAGCCGTTTCGCCCTCGACATCGCCACGAAGGTGACACGCGACCAGCTCGGCAATCCCGCCGCACAGAAGAAACTGGTGAACCAGTTCCTTGACGAAATTGAAACAACAAACTGATCTGCCTGAACCACAGCGTTACAGACAGCACCGGTAAACGATAACAGCAACCCAGACAGATGAACGAAGGTCTCATCCCAAAACGTTACGCCAAGGCGCTCTACAAGTTCGCCCTCGAGAAAGGCGAAACCAAGCGCCTCTATGCCACAATGGCGACTTTGGCCCGCAGTTTCGACGATAACGCGCAGCTCGCAGCAGCTGTTGCCAATCCGTTTGTCGACGACAGCCGAAAGACCTCATTGCTCATGACGGCCGCCGGAGCCGACGCGGCCACCGACACCGTCTATGCTGATTTCCTGAAGTTGCTGACACAGAGCCGCCGTCTCGGCTATGCACGCGAGTGCGCCCTGGCATACCTTGACATCTACCGTCACGAGAACCGCATATACCCCGTGGCGATAGTGTCGGCCAAGCCGCTCGACGCCGACGAGAAGGCACGCATCGAGGCCCTGCTGGCCAAACACCTGCCCGGCGCCACGATGGAGTACAGCTACACGACCGACCCGGCGCTCATCGGCGGTTTCACCGTCACCGTAGGCTCTGAAAGGCTTGACGCCACCGTGGCCAACGAGCTGAAACAGCTGAGCCTCAAACTGCTGGCGAAATAAAGCGTCGGCGGCAACGAAGATTCCCAACTGACTCTCTCTGTCATATATTTCCACTCTCACCAAAGAGAAATCATCACTCACCCAAGATACTCAAATGATTAACCCGAGCGAGATCTCAGAAATCCTTAAACAGCAACTCGAAAGCGTAAACAAGTCTGTTACATTCGAGGAAGTCGGCACCGTGCTCAGCGTCGGCGACGGCGTGGCCCACGTCTATGGCCTCGACAATGTCTGCGCCAACGAGCTCGTTGAATTTGAAAACGGCGTAAAGGGCGTGGCCCTCAACCTCGAGGAGAGCAACGTCGGCGTGATTCTGCTCAACGATGTCAACAAGGTTACCGAAAACATGACGGTGCGCCGCACCGGCCAGATTGCCTCGATTCCCGTGGGCGAAGGCGTTTTCGGCCGTGTCATCAACATCCTGGGTGAGCCTGTCGACGGCCGCGGCCCCATCGAGGGGAAGACATACCGCATGCCCCTGGAGCGCAAGGCCCCCGGCGTAATCTTCCGTCAGCCCGTTAAACAGCCGCTGCAGACCGGTATCAAGGCCGTCGACGCCATGGTGCCCATCGGCCGCGGCCAGCGTGAGCTTATCATCGGCGACCGCCAGATCGGCAAGACCGCCATCGCCATCGACACCATCATCAACCAGCGCAAGAACTACGAAGAGGGCAAGCCCGTCTACTGCATCTATGTGGCTATCGGGCAGAAAGCCTCGTCGGTAGCCGCTACGGTCGAGACCCTGCGTCAGCACGGCGCCCTCGACTATACATGCGTGGTGGCCGCTACCGCCGCCGACTCGGCCGCGATGCGCTACTATTCGCCTTTCGCCGGCGTGGCAATCGGCGAGTTCATCCGCGATACTGGTCGCGACGCCCTCATCGTTTATGACGACCTCTCGAAACAGGCCGTAGCCTATCGTGAGATTTCGCTGATCCTGAAGCGCCCCTCGGGCCGCGAGGCTTATCCCGGCGATATCTTCTACCTCCACTCGC
>CALJBF010000353.1 GCA_938027385.1 uncultured Porphyromonadaceae bacterium
GTGAACTCGCAGTTCACGCATTTGAAACCGTCGACATGCCAGTAGGGGTATTTCCCCTCGAAACGGCACCCCTCGGCATTGATGTTGCCGCAGCATTTCAGCGCCGACTCGCCGACATGAAACGTACAGTTCACCAGATTCAGGTCGTGTGTGGCGAACAGCGCGCGTTCGCCGCCGAACTCCTTGCCCTCGACAAGTGTCATGGCCTTGTTGTTTTCCGTATCCATCCGATTCTATTGTTTTATTCCGTTTGATCCGATAAATTTGGCGGCCACCTGACATCCGTGCCGTCACTACAAAATTAGTCATTTCCCCCGACATACCGAACCATAATCGCACCGGTCGGTGCAAATGGTAGGAATTGCAGTGTTTTTGTGAACCGGTGCCGTCGCCACACAGGCTACCGGGCGCCCACAGCAAAACACACCCCGGCCACAGGATGTGCTGTCAGCCGGGGTATGTTATGGCGCGGATGCGTTATGCGCGGGTGTCAGAAACGGATTTTTGATACCGACGAACCCTGGCGGCGCAGGTAGATTCCCTGGCCGGGAGTTGCCACGCGACGCCCGTGGAGGTCATAATACTCGACATCGCCGGCCTCGGGGGCCGAAATCCCGTCGATGGCGGTAATAGTGCCTGGCGAAAGCAGACTGTGATAGGTCGGATGCAATGACGAGGCCGCTCTTGAAACCGATTTCAGCGAGGCCACCGCGATGTCAGAACGGTAATTGGCCGCGATGAAGAAATAATATTCATTAGCGGCATCTGCAATGGTTTTATCGAGCAGAACCGATGTGGAAACATTATATGCCTTCGGATATATTGTCTGCGAATTTGAGTCAGCGGTCACCGAGCCCACGTAGATGGCAGCCGAATGGCCGTTTCCTTCCAGGAAATCCCCGTTATTGGTAGGATTACCCGATACTTTACCCGCGGGAATCATATAGATATCATATGACTCCACATACATGTCGTTTTTGTTGACCTCAAACGTGCAGTCGACATACTTGATCATTTCGGCCTCATCAAACGAACAGTTGCACGAAGTGATCTTGCAGTCAAGTGTCACGTCGGTCTCGGCTGTCCCGCCCTCAGACTCAATCGAAAAGGCCGAAGTGGAACGGTAAGTCTCGCCCGAAGTGGTGTCGTGGTGCACACCGGCAAAGGGGCCGATTTTCAGCGATGCGCCTTTGATGACGGTACGGCAGTCACCGGGGAATACCCAGAAATTTGTCTCCGAGGTATGGGAGATAGTGGCATCAGAGCTCATCTCGCCGACAACATCCTCATAATCGAAATTCCGGGCGGGGAAGTTGGTGAGACGGGCAACTTTCAGTGTGGCGTCGTAACCGCGGGCTCCGACGCTGTTCAGGGTAGTGGGATGGTGATACACATCCATCAGCTGGCCGCCGGTGAGCACCATACGGCCACCATCAGTGTAACCGCTCAATGAGCCGGGAATCACACGGTCAACAGGATCGGCACAACGGGCATATCCGTATCCCGTGAGGTTGACAACCGAGAATGTGCCGTCAGGGTTCACGTCCATCTTGTAAGGCACGACAGAAACGGTGCCTGTCGTGCTGTAGCCCGATGTGGTCGTAGGATATTCCGTGACTTTCAGGAAACCGGTAGGGCGGAAGGTCTCGATTGTCAGATGCTCGATGATCTTGGGATGCGTGACATTGTTGCGGATATTGCTTTGAATATTGCGGCCGGCGTTATAACCATAAGTTCCACTGTAACCGGTTGCATAGAAAATCGCCGGATTGGCAAATTCCACAACCACATTCCCGTCGCTGTTGCGACTCATCTCGCCTACCCAGTTGGAAACTGTTACTCTGAATGTTCCATAATTGCTTGTGCTACCGTACTGATACAGGTAGGGAATCTGACCCAGATTCTCAAGATACCATTGGGGATCTATCGCATACAGCGCGCCCAGCATATATTTGCCGTCGGTGCTGACACATGACTCAAAATTGAGATAGACCATTCCGGCATAATTCGATCCCCAGCTGTCGTCATTGGGGAGAATCAGGCGCGTGCCATCCTCGGTGGCATTGTTGTTTTCATCGGCGATGGTGAAGATGAAGTCTCGGTCGGTGTACGACATTGTGCCTGTGAACCCGCGGAAACCCACAAGTTTCACAAATTTTGGCAGCACGTTGCCGTTCACATCCTTCACGTATTCGAAATGCAGGCTCTTGCTGAGTCCGAGCGGTGCATGCTCATACTGACATTCACCGGTGTAAAGGCTAATGTACTGGTCGGCTTTGCTCCAGTAGAGGTTTTCGATGGCGTAGATGCCGTTGTCGACGACAAGGTCATCCACGGTGAATGCGGAAAGCGCCAGTCCCGGTGCCAAGGCCGCACTCAGAAGAAGAATCTTAAGATTCATTTTCGCAATAGATTTATGATGAATAATTAGACGTTGTAAGATAAAGATTGCTTTATCACGCAAAAGTAGGCATTTTTACCCCCCCAATAGTTAAAATACGTTAATGTTTCTTAATCACACTAATTTGAGGCCATAACGGCATATTTTCGGGTCATGACAGCGCCACACGCCCCACAGGGCGCTTTCAAAAGACACCTGAGCCACACCCGTGAATATTTTGCCGCCAAAACCGGCGGAACTCAACTTATTTTTGTAAATTTGTGAAAAGAATGAGAGGGATTAACCCGCTCATTTGCGGCATTTTGCCAATCACAGGCACCATTATGCGACATAGTGGCGCGCGATTGGCTTTTACATGATTAAAAAGTACAGTATCATATATGGATAGCAAGAAATTCAAACGCACCCTGGTAACCACCGCCCTCCCCTACGCCAACGGCCCGGTACATATCGGCCACCTTGCCGGCGTATATGTTCCGGCCGACATCTACACACGTTTCCTGCGCCTGCGCGGCGAGGATGTGGTGATGGTCGGCGGCTCTGACGAGCATGGCGTGCCCATCACCATACGTGCCCGCAAAGAGGGCGTGACACCCCAGGATGTGGTTGACCGCTACCACAAGCTGATAAAGGACTCGTTCGAGGGGCTCGGCATCTCGTTCGACGTGTATTCGCGCACAACATCGGCCACCCACGCCGAGACGGCCACCGAGTTCTTCCGCCATCTGTATGACAACGGCCAGTTCATCGAAAAGACCACCGAACAGTATTACGACGAAGAGGGAGGCCGTTTCCTCACCGACCGCAACATCGTGGGCGAGTGCCCCGTGTGCCACGCGCAGGGCGCCTACGGCGACCAGTGCGAGAAGTGCGGCTCGACACTCAGTCCCTCGGAGCTGATCAACCCCCGCAGCGCCGAGACCGGCGCCACGCCGGTGCTTCGCCCAACATCGCACTGGTTCCTGCCGCTTGACCGCTGGCAGGCCGACCTCGAGAAATGGATTCTCGAAGGACACAAGGAGTGGAAGACCAACGTCTACGGGCAGTGCAAGTCGTGGCTCGAACTGGGCCTGCAGCCCCGCGCCGTGACGCGCGACCTTGACTGGGGCATCCCCGTGCCCGTTGAGGGTGCCGACGGCAAGGTGCTATACGTGTGGTTCGACGCCCCGATCGGCTATATCTCGAACACCCGCGAGCTGCTGCCCGACACCTGGGAAAAATACTGGAAAGACCCCGAGACACGCATCATCAACTTCATCGGAAAAGACAACATCGTGTTCCACTGCATCATCTTCCCGGCGATGCTGATGGCATACGGCGACAATTTCCAGCTCCCCGACAATGTGCCGGCAAACGAGTTCCTCAACCTTGAGGGGGACAAGATCTCGACCTCGCGCAACTGGGCCATCTGGCTGCACGAATACCTGGCCGACTTCCCCGGCAAACAGGACGTGCTGCGCTACGTGCTCACCGCCAACGCCCCCGAGACGAAAGACAACGACTTCACCTGGCGCGACTTCCAGAGCCGCAACAACTCCGAACTGGTGGCCATCCTGGGCAACTTCGTGAACCGTGCCATGGTACTCACGCACAAATACTTCGGCGGCAAGCTGCCCGCTTGCGGCGCACTCACCGAGGCCGAAGAGACCCTTATCGCCGAAATCGGCCGCCTCAAGGAACAGGTGACACAGGCACTTGAGACATTCCACTTCCGCGAGGCCCTGCGTCTGGCCATGGACATGGCACGCGCCGGCAACAAATACCTGCAGGAGACCGAACCCTGGAAGGTGGCAAAGACCGACATGGAGCGCACAGCCACTATACTGAACACAGCCATCCAGACCTGCGCCAACCTGGCCATCGTCTTCGAGCCGTTCCTCCCCTTCATGAGCGCACGCCTGCTGAAGATGCTCGGCGGCGAGACCATCAGCTGGGAGATGCTGGGCTGTTTCGACCTCGTTCCTGCCGGCGCGCAGCTGGCACAGCCCGAACTGCTGTTCGACAAAATCGAGGACGCCGCCGTCGAGGCACAGCTCGACCGCCTGGCCCGCATCAAGGCCGAGAACGAGCGCATCAAGGCCGAGCAGGAGCTGAAGAACTGGCGCCCCGAGCCCCAGCAGGCCGACGTGCCTTTCGACACCTTCGAGCAGGTAGACATGCGCGTGGGCACCGTAATCGAGTGTGAACGCGTGAAGAAATCAGACAAACTGCTCCGTTTTCTTATCGACGACGGTATGGAGCGGCGCACCATCTGTTCGGGCATCGCAAAATACTATAACCCCGAAGACCTCGTGGGCAAGCAGATCTGTTTCGTGGCAAACTTCGCCCCCCGCAAGATGATGGGCATCGAAAGTCAGGGCATGATCCTCTCGGCAGTGAACGCCGACGGCTCGCTGACCGTCATCACCCCCTCTGCCCCGGTTCGCCCCGGCGCCCGCATCGGCTGACCGATTGCCATAACCTCTAAACTCCCCAATTGCGCCACATGGACAGCTCACGCCCCAGAATACTCATCATCTACACCGGTGGCACCATCGGCATGATCCAGGACCCGTCGACCCACACCCTCGAGCCCTTCGATTTCAACCATCTGATCGACAACGTGCCAAAGGTCAAGATGCTCGACTACAACATTGAACATATCCAGTTCAATCCACCCATCGATTCGAGCAACATGAACCCCGCGCACTGGCAGCAGATAGCCACCGAAATCGAGCGCAACTACGACAAGTTCGACGGTTTCGTCGTGCTGCACGGCACCGACACCATGGCCTACACCGCCTCGGCGCTCTCGTTCATGCTCGAGCATCTGCGCAAGCCGGTGATCATCACCGGCTCGCAGCTCCCCATCGGCGAGGTGCGCACCGACGGCGAGGAGAACCTGATCACCGCACTGCAGATCGCCGCCGAGCGCGACCCCGTGAACGGCCAGCCCATGGTGCAGGAGGTGGCCATACTCTTCGAGAACTACCTGTGGCGCGGCAACCGCTCGATGAAGAAGAGCGCCGACAACTTCAACGCCTTCAAGAGCAACAACTACCCCCCTCTGGCACATATCGGCCTGTCGATACAGTTCAACCACGACGCCCTCTGGCGCGTGCACGACCGCATGCCGCTGCGCGTGCATCTGGGGCTCGACAGCAACATCATCATCGTCTACGTCAACCCCGGCATGACCGAAAGCGCCCTGCTGCAGCAGCTCAACACCCCCGGCGTGAAAGGGATCGTGCTCAAGACCTACGGCGCCGGCAACGCCCCCACCACCGAGTGGTTCAACCGCGCCATCCGCGAGGCCATAGAGCGCGGCATCGTGATCATCAACGTCACGCAGTGCCCCAACGGCGGCGTGCTGCAGAAACGCTACTACACCGGCGACATGCTGGCGCGCGCCGGCGTGATCTCGGGTCACGACCTCACCACCGAGGCCGCCCTCACCAAAATGATGTTCCTCTTCGGCATGGGCCTCTCGGCCACCCAGGTCGCCAACCGCCTCCGCCACCCCATCTGCGGCGAAATGACCATCTGACCCCCCGGAGCAGACGCGAAGTTCAAACCATAACAACCAAACTTGTGTTAAACGGCCGCAGGCGGCCGCGACCACAAGAACCAACCAGCCTGCATGACCGTGCATTGCCCTGTGCTCCCTTCACCTGCCATGCATTGCTTTGCGTTGCGCTCACTTCGTTCGTGCCACGGTGCACGCAAACAGCGCCCCACCGTGGCGCGAACGCAGTGAGCGCTCCGGCAGCGCCCCCAAAAGCGCCCTATCATATAATTTACCAACCATCATCCCCCTCTCTATGCACCCCACCGGGCACAACCCGTATCTTACGGCGCCAAAACACCCCAATTACCTCAGGCGGGCACGGCACCATGACTACCGGCGCCCGTCACGGTACATGATAACCATCACAAAAGCGGCCGCCACCCCGGCACTCGCCCTTGTCGCCGGCAATCCGCGCGTCACCGCACCCACCGATCCCGACGCCCCGCACACAATCCTCACCCCTGCCGGAGAGGCCATAGCAAACGCCCTGACACACTGGCTTGATCGCTACCCCCAGATTCGTCTCGGCGCCTATATAATAATGCCCGACCACCTGCACCTGTGCATAGACGTACAGCACACCCTGCCGCACGGCATCAGCCGCGCAATAGCCGCACTGATGGGCATGACAACCCGCACATGGCATGATTCACTACCCGCCCGGAACCACCCCGACCCGCCCCTCCCGTTTTTCAGCAAAGGATTCAACGACCGCATCGCCTACACCCCCGAACGCTGGGAACGCATGATCCGGTACGTCGCCGACAACCCCAGGCGCCTGCTCATCAAACGTCTCAACCCCGATCTATACCTCACCCGATGGACTATCACGACCGGAACCGCCACATACACCGCCTCAGGCAACATCATGCTGTTACGCAACCCCGACCTTGAAGTGGTGCGTTTCAGCCGCAGATTCAGCCCGGAAGAATTTCAAGGATATGTGGCGCAATGGCACCGGTGCGTGGAAAACGGCGGCGTGCTCATATCGCCGTTCATCCACCCCCAGGAGAAGGCCGTAAAGGACCATGCCCTCGCGAACGGCGGCGCAATAATAAAGATATGCGACAACGGTTTCAGCGAGCGTCACGCACCCCGGGGGCACGAATTCGAGTTGATGGCTACCGGCCGCCTCCTGCTTATAGCCTGCACGGAACACAATACCCGCTCGGAGCAGCTCACCTACGGCAAAGCCCAGCACCTTAACTCCATAGCACGCCATATCGCCGCCACCGACTGGCTCTCGGCCACTGCCCGCATCACCCGCATGCACAGATAGTCACCGGAACCAACGGTCATACAACAAAAACAGCGGCACGCCGCGAGACGCACCGCTGTTTCAGAGGGTAATTTAAGATACATGTTGCGTGCCGGCAGGGCACAACATTTTACTTTCCGAAAAGCCCTTTCAGAATCATTCTGCCCACCTTGCGTTCCAAACCCTGCCTGGTAGTGGGTATGCCCGTCTTGCGGGCAATCTTCTGTTTCGCGGCGGTTATGCCGACCGCCCTTTTGAGCGAGAAACTCAATCCGGGAATCTTCATGTCAGTCCAATAATATCTTGAGGCCGTAGAATATCCAGAACAAGATGAACCAGAAGAGACACTTGAAGAAATTGCGCCCGAGGTACAGGATGGCGCCTATCAGCCACCACTTTTCAGGTTTCATGATTCCTTACAGGTTTCTGGCCTGGAATGATTTCACCATCTTTTTGATCAGGCCGTCGATTTCCTTGGCAATATCGGCCATGAACGCGGCCCTTGCGGCAGGATTCCTCAGCTTGCCGAAACCTTCAGACTTCATAGTCTTGAAGTTGAGTTCGTTGCGCGGTGAGGCGAAGGCATAGGCAGCGAGTACCTTATTGTCACTCTCGCAGACCTCTATGAGGGGGTCAACACCCGTCAGGGCAGCCGCCAGTGCCGGACCTGTGGGTTTCTCGCCGATGTAGCGGATGCCAAAGAAGTACCTTTCCTTCATGATGACGGAGAAAGAAACGGTATTCTTGCGGTTTTTCGTAGTGTAGATGTTGAAGGTGACCCCATAGCGTTTGTAACGTGTGCTTTTGCCGTAGTCCTCCACGTCGGCCGTGAAGTCTTTCTTCTCGATTTCATACCCTTTGGCGATCAGCAGATCCTGCAGGGTATCCCAGAAGTAGCATTGAAGCTGTTCATTGCTCCAGTCATCGGTCACCACGGTTTCGCGGCCTGCTGCGGCGATGGTCATGCTCCCGCTCACAAGTTTCGTATTGTCGGGATTTGCCACTTTTACGGTGATGCCGAAGATGTCTTTCATCTTTGCCTCGAAGTTGCCGACCTGCAGATTCCCCTTGCATACCAGCTCTCCGCCTTTGGCGCCTTCTCCGCTGCGGATGGATGCCAGCGTGGCATTTTCGGGCGCGAATTTAGCGCCCTTGTACACGCGCAGGGTGGCTCCGAACGCGTCTTTGAACTGTTTCCTCAGACTGCTGACAGTCATGCGGCCACTGATGTTGAATTCAGCCATCGTGAAATTATCCTTTAGTGAGTTTATTAAATTGTTGATTAGTCCCATTTTATGATTTGAATTATTTATTTGCACCGTTTCAGTGAGGCTTTTGCATTCTCGATATCGCGCCTGAGACTTTCGATACGTCGGTCATGGGCGGCTGCCCGGTCTATCTTTGACTTGCGGTAATTAGCCTTGGATGAAGGAGTGGTGGCCTTTTTGATCAGCCCCGCGTAATACGCGTTATCCTTTTTCTTGTTTTCGCGTTCGCGGGCAACAGACGCCCTCAGGTCGACTATGCGTTTCCGGTAGTATTCCTTGCTCATGGAATTATATTTAGCGGGTATGTGTCAGAGATGCGCTCCCAGATACATTTGTTTTCATTTTCCGAACGTGTGGGATTGATCCGGAAGACACCCACGAAACGGTACGAAGTCATGCCGAGCCAATCCCTGTAACGCAGAAATGTTATGCGTTTTTCCCGGCTGCCGAGATACCTCCTCATGTGGCTTTCCCGTTCCGCCGGATTCTTCGGACATTCAGTTATCGTGAGGCCATCTTCAGAAATCGAATTCTCCCACAGTCTATGGCCGGTGTTCGGCCACCACACAACGTCATCCTTTCTGCCCGGCACGCCGACGCCTGACGCACGCAGAAAGCCACGGTGTCTTGGCCTTGTGCCGAATATCGCGGCAATATCATCTATTGTGTAAAGTGACACATTTTCATCGACACTTATATATCCTCTCTTGCGGATATCCTCAACCGTATCGACACCCTTCCAAGGTTTAAAATCAGACCCCCACGCCGATATTCTGGATTTTATGACGCCGGTTATCGTGTCGGTTCGGCGGTTAAGTTCTTCCAATGAGCAAGGCTCGGCAAGCCCGTCTGTATCATTGTAGCACTTTATCCGCACGACTTCAACGAATTTCGAGATTTCCCGCTCACGTATGTCATCAGCCTCCCTGTTCCGGAAGTGAGCAGGCTCGTCAATCTCCACTACAAGATTTATCTGGGGCAGATAAAGGTCGGCAAGCGCGTATTCACCCTCTTTGCGCACCACATACTGCTGAAACACAAAATGCACATCGCGATTGTCGAGGAGATTCCAGATGCGATGAATCACATAACTCTCCAATCTCTTGTGTGATATCTTGGCGAGCATGCGTGTGATGTACTCTAACTTATAGTCCATAGTCCCGTAGGTTTTACCAAAACAAAAAGAGCGACAGCCTAAACTTTTCCTCATTTGCTTTAGCTGGTTCTGGTAAACCTGGAGTCCAAATAAGTAAAAAGCAGTCTGCGCCCTTGGTCGGGTACAAACCTACCTTTCGACTTAATCATTTGGGACTCCTTAACTAATTTACCAGATTTGCTAAAAGCCAAATAACTTGTCTAAAAGTCGTTTGAAATATGTCTTGTCAGTTTATGTTTCTGTTTCTTGCTTAATTGTTTTAGGGGTTCTTGATTCACAAAGTAAGCAATAATTATCCAAACTTACAAGAGCATATCGCAGAACTGCTTAAAAACATGCTGTATAACATAAAACCGCTCCGGATTACCCGCATCCCACAACATCCTTTCTGACAATATGACCGGGAACCGTAGCCAGGGGGAATTATACCGGCGAGACCGGGGTCCGTTGCATTTGAAATGTTAAAATTTTATTGGGGAGGGACAAAAAATGCGGCGCGCCCGTCGGAAGACGGAACGCGCCGCTTGTCGTATCAGCCGGTTTTGTTCTCGGCCTGTTCGGTCCTTACGGCCGGTGGATCGTACGGCCGGTGGTTGTTATGGTTTAAAGGGCGACGGCCCTTTAAGCACCGGCTTTGGTTGCTGTGGTCTGAACCCCGGAGAGACGGGGGCCGGACCGGTTACTGGATGGCGAGCTTGGTGGTGAGGCGGTCGGCCTTGACGATGTAGACGCCGGGGGCGAGGTTGTCGGTGCCTACGCGGCGGCCCGACATGTCATAGACCTCAAGCGAGGCGCACTCGCCGAGCACGCGGATGCTGTTGCCGTCGACGGTGACGCAGACGGGGCTTTCGTCATCGGGAGCCACAGTCTCCACACCTGCCAGGGTGTCGGTGCCGTAGAGGGCGTATGCGCCGGCGGGGAGGGTCAGGGTTGTGGCGGTCAGGGTGGGTGTCACGCCGTCAGAGGCCGAAATCAGGTGGAAACCCGATGCGGTGAGGTCGAGACCGGTCACGGTGGTCATGTCGGTGTTGGGCGAGGGGTTGACGAACAGGTAGAGGCCCTTGTTACCCTTTACGAGCTTGACGGTACGGGCCGTCTTCCACGAGTCGAGTTTCACCTCGGTCTCCACATCCTCGCGGAACATGTCGGCGTTGTTGGCGCGGGTGATGCAGAGCTCTGAGTAGCTGTTGCAGAGGCCGCGGTTGGCGGGACGGTCAAGGTAACTCCAGATCACACGTTTGTTGCCGGTATCGTTGCCCGACGAGTTCTTGGTGGTCTGGTCGGCGCCGAACTCCTGGAACTGCCAGATCATGTGGGCGCCGGGGGTGAGGATCATCTGCGCGGCAACCGAGCCGAGACGGCGGCACGACATTTCGGCGTTACCCTTGATGCCGGCGGCGCCGTACTGTGCCTGCTTATAGGCCATGCGCTCTTCGTCGTGGCTCTCGGCGTAGCTTACGGTCGAGCCCCAGGTGCGGCTGTCGAGCGGAGCGTAGAAACGGTTCAGGCCGCTCTGGCTCTCATATCCCATGGCAAACTGGCATGCGGCGTTGTTGATGTTGGCCCAGTTGATCTCGCCGTCCTGTGCCATCTCGTTCTCTTCGCGTGCGGTGGCCAGGTTCTCGTTGATGAAGTAAGCGTCGGGGTTGACCGTGCGCATGGCGTCATGCAGGGTCTTCATGCGGGCAACGCGGGTGGCGTTGTAGTCGTTGGTCTTCTGGTCTGACGGGGTGCCGAAGGTGTTGAGGGCGGCA
>CALJBF010000354.1 GCA_938027385.1 uncultured Porphyromonadaceae bacterium
ATCTCTACGTCGAACGCCTCGGCCTCGGGGAGCACGGCCACAGTGGCGGCCGACGTGTGCACACGCCCCTGTGTCTCGGTGGCCGGCACGCGCTGAACACGATGCACGCCGCTCTCATATTTGAGGGTGCCGTAGACACTGTCGCCCGACACGGCGAAGACAATCTCCTTGAAACCGCCCACGGCTCCCTCTGAAAAGCTTGTGACGGCCACCTGCCATCCGCGCGACTCGCAATATTTCTGATACATCTTGAAAAGATCGCCGGCAAACAGGGCGGCCTCGTCGCCACCCGTGCCGCCGCGAATCTCCACGATGGCGTTCTTGGCATCTTCAGGGTCAGGGGGGATGAGTTTCAGCCTGATTTCCTGTTCGAGAGCGGGCAACGACGCCTGCGCGACCTCAGTCTGCTCGCGGGCCATGGCTTTTATCTCGGGGTCAGCCTCCTCCTCAAGCAACTGGCGCCCCTCGGCGATGTCATCGAGGGCGCGGCGGTAGCGGCGCGTGAGGTCGCAGAGCTGTTCGAGGTCGTGATACTCCTTGTTGAGACGCACATAGCGTTTCATGTCGGCAATGACAGCCGGGTCGGAGATCAGCGTGGAGACCTCCTGGAAACGGCCTTCTATGCCGTCGAGACGGCTCAACAGGTTGTTTTCTGCCATGCGGTGTACAAGTATTTGATGAGTGATGCAAATTTACGGATTTTTTCGCGATTTTTCGTAGCTTTGCACCATGCAATGCACAAATGCCGCCGATCGGCTCTCACAATTATATATGGCGTGTTTCGGTTCCGCACCCGACACCGTCACTACCATAACCGCCGCGGGATCGCCGCGCGTCTATTGCCGCCTCTCATCTGCCGGGCGTGCCGACTACATAGGCACCGTCGGCACCGACCGGGCCGAAAACCTCGCTTTCCGTGAGCTGTCGCGCCATTTCGCCAAGGCGGGGCTGCCCGTGCCGCGCGTAATAGCGGCGAGTATCGACGGCATGGCCTACCTGCAGACCGACGCCGGCAACCGCGCGCTGTTCGACCTGCTCGGCAGCCCTGACGCCGAACCGCTCCTGCACAAGGCCATGCGCATGCTGGCGCGCATACAGACCCTCGGCGCCCGCGGGCTCGACTGGAGCGTCTGTTTCCCCCAGCCCGCTTTCGATGAACGCACCGTGCGTTTCGACCTCAATTATTTCAAATACTGTTTCCTCAAAGTCGCCGGAGTGGCTTTCGACGAGATGGCGCTTCAGGATGATTTCGACCGGATGGAGCGTGCCCTGCTCGATGGCGCCGCTGAGTGGAACACGTTCATGTACCGCGACTTTCAGTCGCGTAACGTGATGGTCGACGACCAGGGCCGACTCACCGCGATAGACTTCCAGGGGGGACGCCGCGGGCCGCGCGAATATGACCTGGCGTCATTCCTGTGGCAGGCCAAGGCCAGGTTCGCCCCTGATCTGCGCGAGCGTCTGCTTGACACATATCTCGACGAGACAGCGAGCCTTGACCCGACAGTCGACGGCACAGCCATACGCCGGCGCCTTCCCCTGTTCGTGCTCTTCAGGGTATTGCAGACCCTGGGAGCCTACGGGTTCCGCGGCCTGATAGAACGGCGTCCACATTTTCTGTCGAGCCTTAAGCTGGGCAAAATGAACCTCGCCGCGCTGTTTGCCTCCAACCCGGAATTTGCCGGTGCCTATCCCGAACTGAAACTTATATCCGACAATCTTACCGATTCTTCTGACAATGCAGACTGAAATACCCGCAGAAAACGTCACCTCATCCCCCGCACAGCTCACCGTTACGGTAATGAGCTTTTCATACCGGA
>CALJBF010000355.1 GCA_938027385.1 uncultured Porphyromonadaceae bacterium
GTTCCGGCGCGGGTGCCGGAGTGGCTGTAAGAGCGCCCTGCATCTGGCGTGAATACTCCTCAAGCCACCATTTCATGGCCGGAGGCATTGTGTCAGGGGTGAAATCCGACTGCCCGCTGTCGCCGTAGCCGAGTACGGCGGGAAACAGGTCATCGCCGGGCGCGATCACGTAATAGCCGTCAGGGCGCGTGAACATGTACACGGCGGGAGCATCGGCGGTTTCGGCGGCAATGAGCGTGGCTGCCAGTCTGAGTTTCGGGGCCCCGGCGGTGATGTGGCGCGGAGCGGCCTCGGAAACGGAAATACGCCCAGCGGCCTCGGCCGGAGACACACTTTTGGCGGAAAGCGGGGTAGTGGTTAACAGGAGCATGCCCGCATAGGCTATCGCCCGGCATAATGGCTTCATATTGTCTGGTAACAGGTTAAAGATGCTGACAAATATATGCAAATAATGCCGGAATGCAAAGAAAAAGCGCCCGCTGTGGCCAACAAGGCTACAACGGGCGGTGTGTAGGGTGGGTTAGCGGGCCGGCCGGGTGGCCGGGCGTGCTGCCGGGCGCTTGGCGGGGTGCTTTGGCCGGGTGGCCTGTACTGTTATCGGCCGAGCTCGGCCGATAACTGAAACAGGGGGCTTTTTGTGTGGCTCTTATGTGTGGCTTTTTTGGTGGGGCGCACTGACGGGTGGCGGCTTTCAGGGCATGGTGTGCCGCTTTAAGGGCGCCCAGGCTCAGAGGGCCAGTTTGTAGGTGCGGCGGTCGGTTTTTACGATGTAGATGCCTTTGGCCAGGCGCGACAGGGAGGCGGGGGATGCGGGACCCATGACCTGTTTGCCGTCGATGGCATAGACGCCCAGGATGGTTTCGTCGGCGGTGCTTTCTGCGCCGGTGATGCTGTCGGGCTCCTTGTCGATGAGTTTGATGCCGTCGAGGCAGAGGTCAACGATGTTGTTGCCGCCGCGCACGGCGTCAAACCGGATATTGATCCAATCTTTGCCGGCATACTGCGGCAGCTCTACGGTAACTTCACGCCAGTCGGGTTCTACCTCGTCGAGGATGACGCTTTCATAGACCTGGTTCCACTCGGTTTCGTCGTTGGCTTTCACCTGCACGCGCACCCGGTTTTCGGTGGCCTCGCGGCATGTCTCGAAATAGTGGAAGGTCAGTTGCGGGGTGCGGGCTTTTTCCATGGCGATGCGCGGCGAGGTGAGCGAATGCACGGTGCCGGGTTCCTGATAGCTGTAGAAGTATGCCACGGCGATGCCCTGGTCGCTGTCCACAGGCTCGATAAGCAGATTCTCGTCGGTAGGCCAGTAGAACATGGTCTTGCTTTCATGCAGCGTCCACAGCACGGGCATGTAATAGGGGTCGGAGTAGGTTGAAGTGCGTGTCCACCCTTTGTGCTCGAGGGTCATGAAGGCGAACGATTCGGTGAAAGGGTAGGTGGCGGGGCGCCCTACAAGCACCTCGTTCGAAGTGACTGTTTCGGGGCACTCGCCTGCGGCGTTGACGGCCAGCAGGCGGTATTGTACCTGGCTCTCCTCGATGAAACCGGGTTCGTCGGTGTATGTGTTGCCTTTGACACCCCCTTGCACGAGCTCGTAGCTGTCAGAGTCCCAGAATTTGCGGTAAATGCCGTATTCTACGCCGTCGGGGTCGAAGATTCCGCCGTTGGCCCCTGCTGTCGGAGCGTCCCATACAAGCGTCACTTCGTTTTCGCCGGTGGTAGTGGCCACAAGGTTCGAGGGTGTGCCGGGCACATCGTCACCGATGAATACGCTGACCTGAGGGGTGCGTTCACTGCGGCAGTCCTGACCTGTGAGC
>CALJBF010000356.1 GCA_938027385.1 uncultured Porphyromonadaceae bacterium
CAGCCCGATGATGACGTAATTGAGGGCGGCTCCGGCCTTTACCTGGTTCATTTGGAAGACAGCTTGATGCTAATCAGCTGAATTTGATATACCGCAATATTCTATAAAATAAACCACTTGGCGCATAAACGCACAATGCTCTTTTACTCAGACGGTTAAAGAAAGGCGTGTTATGCACTACAGAAAACTGGGGCTCACCTGGGAGCCGATGTCAGGCAAATTTACTCTACAATAGAGTTGCTATTGCGGATACAAAGGTAATAATTGTAGGCATAACTGGCAAATTAAAAACACAACAGCATCTACTATGGAATGTCAAATATTTGGTATTCAACAAATAAAAAAAATATCCGACAGCTCTATATAAGAGTTATCGAATATAATCTATAAGAGTTGTCGGATGCAGTTATCGGAAGTATTGCGTCCTCAGGCTGTGGAGGATTTCTAAATGCCTATACTTTGAGAAAATCGGCAGGCGGTCATGCCGGCGCACCCCACCGAGGCGCGATGCGCCCGAGGCAGTCGGCCATCAGCAAGAGGGAACGCAAACGGTTCGCAGACCGGCCGGGGTGACCAAAGGGAGAAACGGGGTATTCCCCGGGGTTACCGGGCGGTCTGCGGGGTATTCCCGGGGGATTATTTGGCGGTGAAGACGCGGTATTCGCCCGGGGCGAGTTTGGCAGGGATGTCGGCAGCCTGGCCGTCGAAGAGGTTGACCAGCTCGGTTACCTCAGGCACTTTGCCGGTGAAGGTCAGGGGTGCCTCAGCGGCGCCGAGGTTCACCATAACCACAACGGGACGGTTGTCAACCGTGCGCGAGAACACATAGAGGTCGGGGCTCTCGGTCTCGTAGCGCTCAATCACACCACCTTCCACACCGGCGCGCAGGGCGGGTTCGCGGTGCTTGAGGGCATTGAGTTTCTGATAGAAGGTGAAGTATTCGTTACGGGGTTCCCACTGCGGAGCCTGATCCTTTACGAAGAACTCGAGGGCGCGGTTCAGACCGGTTTCCTGCCCGGTATAGATGAGCGGCATGCCGGGCAGCGTGTAGCTCAGCACGGCGAAGGCGCCTGAAAGGTTGCCGAGACGCTCGAATTCGGTACCCTCCCACGAGTTCAGGTCGTGGTTCGAGGTCATATTCATCAGATATGCGTCGGTCGGATAGTCCACGGCCTGCTGTGCCAGCAGTGAGTCGATGGCCACGGCGTGTTTCACGGGGAAGGTGCGCATCTCGCCCTGGGCGTTCTTGAATGTGTACTGCCCTGCTGTGGCGGCGATTTCACTGAAGAGGTCTTTCATAGGCCAGTTGTAGCCGGCGTCAAAGCCGTTTTTCTGGATTTCGGGCTTGCTGGCCTCGGCGAGCATGAACACTGGCTTGATTGAGTCGAGGCGCGGACGTGTCTCATCCCAGAAGTCGGTGGGAACCTCGCCGGCCACATCCATGCGGTAGCCGTCGATGCCGATTTCGGTGAGCCAGAACTTGAGGGCGTCTACCATGGCCTCGCGCATCTCGCGGTTCGAGTAGTCGAGTTTGTAGACGTCGGTCCAGTCATAGGGGCCGTACATCTGGCCGAGTGAATCCTTGGCGTACCAGTCGGGGTGAGCCTCGACCCACGCGTTGTCACGGCCCGTGTGGTTGGGCACCCAGTCGAGTATCACCTTCATCCCCATCTCATGGGCTTTGTCTACGACCGCCTTGAACTGTTCGATAGTGCCGAACTCGGGATTGAAGGCCTTGTAGTCACGCACGGCATAGTAGCTGCCGAGGCCACCCTTGCGGCCGATCTCCGAAATGGGATGCACTGGCATGAACCAGAGCACATCCACACCGAGTTCCTTCAGGCGGGGCAGCTGTTCGGCGAACTGTGTCACCGAGCTCGAGTCGGTGTACTGACGCAGGTTCACCTCATAGATCACGGCATTGCGTGTCCATTCGGGGTGTTTGACATTGATGTAGGTCGAGTCGCGGTCGGCGGCTTTTGCATCACCCTTCTTGCCTGCGCAGCCTATGAGCGCCATGGCGGCGACACCGAGAGCGGCTACGCAAAAAATCAGTTTTTTCATGATTTAGTGATTAAATGAATATAAGTAATTATTAGTTGAGAAGATTAACTTTGCATTTATGACTCGGGCAGACGCAACTGCCAGAAAGCCACAGCGGCAGCGGCGCCCACGTTGAGCGAGTCGACACCATGAGCCATCGGAATGCGCGCCACATAGTCGGCTCCGGCAATTACGCGGCGCGCAAGGCCGTCGCCCTCCGTGCCGAGTATGATTGCAAGTCGCGGCTCGGAGACAAGCTCGGGGCCATCGATGGCCACCGAATCGTCACGCAACGCCAGGGCCACAGTCTTGAAACCGAGCCGACGCAACGCCTCCTGCCAGTCACCTGCGGGGAGCCAGGTCCAGGGCACCAGGAAAACCGTGCCCATCGACACCCGCACCGCCCTGCGGTTCAGCGGATCGCAGGTGCCGGGCGTGAGCAGAATGGCGTCGATGCCCAGCGCCGCGGCCGACCGGAATATCGACCCGATGTTGGTGGTGTCGCACACCCCGTCGAGCACGGCCACGCGCCGCGCGCCGCGGCATACATCATCAAGCGGCAAAGCCTCCGGGCGACGCATGGCGCACAGCACCCCGCGTGTCAGCCGGTAGCCCGTAAGCAGCTCAAGCAGTTGCGGCGCGCCGGTATAGACGGGCATATCCGGGAAACGGGCTATGATTCCCGCCGCGTCGCCCATGATATGGCGCTCCTCGCACAGCATCGACACAGGCACATATCCGGCATCGACCGCCACATTTATCACTTTCGGACTCTCGGCAATGAACAGCGGCCGGCCACCGGCATCGCCGTTGGCCAGGGCACGTTCGGTAAGCCGCGCGTATGGCGCCAGCGCCTCATGGTCGAGAGTGTCTACATATATAATCATAATGTCAGAATTCAAGTTGCTGCACGAACAGCAGTACCATCACTCCCGCCACAAGAGCGTATGTGGCCGGGCGCTGATAGCCGTGCGAATGGGTCTCGGGAATCATCTCGTCAGAGAGCACATACAGCATCGCACCCCCGGCAAGCCCGAGCATCGCGGGCAACAGCGACGCCGATATGGCGCCCAGCGAATACCCGGCGAACACGCCGCCCAGTTCGATTCCGGCCACCACCAGCGCCACCGCCAGCGTGCGCAGACGGCTCACCCCGATCAGCAGCAGCGGCGTCACCACCACAAGCCCCTCAGGGATGTTCTGTAACGCTATGGCAGCGGTGACAGTCCAGGCATTGCCTATGTCATGACCGTCGAAAGTCAGGCCGGTGGCGATGCCCTCCGGCAGTTTGTGTATGGCGATAGCCAGCACGAACAGCAGTATGCGGTCAATCGAGCGCGTCGAGTCGGGATGCCTCTCCCCCTCGCACTCTATCCCCGCCAGATGGTGCAGATGCGGCGTCAGGAAGTCGATGCAGCTTATCAGCGCTACACCCAGTATCACGCCTACGCCCACCTGCCACATGCCGCCGACACCGGTCATCGAGATACCCTCGGCGATAAGACACACTATTGCCGCGCCGAGCATCATGCCCGCGCAGAACCCCAGGAAAATGTCATTCCATTTGTGGGGCACGCGCCTGACGGCAAACCCTATGACCGAGCCTAATATCGAGGCCCCGCCCAGTGCGATCGCGCTTATGGTTACATCCGAAAGCATATTATATTAGAGAGTAACGTTTATCAGTCGGCGCCGTTATCCTCCACGCGGTCGCGTTCGGGAGCGTCGGCATGCAGTTCACCGGGATTCTCGTCGCCGAAGAACGCCCGGCGGATGGCCGCGCGTATCTGACGCGCCTCCTTGCGGTCGGTCTTCAGTATGTTTATTATCGCGTCGACGTATGCATCGCGACTCCCCTTGAGTCCGCACAGACCGCCGACATTCGACCCCGGCACCATGGATTTCTGGTTATATACCCTCAACACCGAGCGGTAGTCACCCTCGCTGAGATACCTGTTAAACTCGCGGCAGAACTGTTCGTATATGCCGCGGGGATTGATTTCGTCGACGAGCGACATCATGTGGTCTTCAAGGGCGTTGATGCTCGTGAAACGGCCGTCAATCCGGTATTCCACCGTCATCTTCACCCTATGGCGCGTATGCAGCATGGCCTGGCGGCGCAGGTCGTGACGGAACTGCCCCATCACCGACTTCTTCACCGCCGCAAGCACCTTCTCCGGGTTGCGCCCGTGGAACGAGGCCACCGCCATGACCACATCCTCAAGCATGAGCATGTTCTCGATCTCGGCCACATCAGGCACAAAGATATTCTTGCGGCGCAGATAGGCCACCTCACGGGCGTCGCGGCGGTCGCGGTCTACGATGCCGCGGCTCTCCAGATGGTGGAAATCGCGCAGGTCGTTGAATGTGCGCACCGCCTCTATCACCTTGTTGCAGCTGCCGAGCGACTTCACGCTGTAATCAGGGAATACCAGCGGATAGAGTTTGGCGTCGATGGAATGCACGCCGTCACCCTCGATGAACAGCACAGGGCGGCGGTCGCCGACAATGGCCATGTAGACCTCTTCGGGCAACCCCTCGCTGGGCGACAGCAGTTCATAATCCCAGGCACTGCGGGCCGCGTCATACGATTTCACCCACACCACCGTGTTGGCTGTGCGCGACGCGGCAAAGTCGAGGTTATGTGTTGTGTAGACAAACCGGCAATCGCGCCTCAGCATCTCTATCGAGTTCCAGAGCCGCACCGTCACCGTCGGGTGCAGAAACATGTCGGGCGTATCGACGAATACCGTGGCACCCTCGGGCGCATAGAGCACGGCGCCGAAATAATACAGCACCGCTTTCTCGCCGTCAGAGAGCCTTACGGGCGAATATTCGTCGTCCGACCCCTCGCGGGTAAACTTCAGGGCGCCCCCGTGCCTCAGCACCTGGCTGTCGGGGAACATGGTGCGCCACAGCGCTATCACCCGGTCAAGTTTCGTGGGTTCAAGCTCACCGCGGTTCTCGGCTGTCTTATACTCTATCAGCGCCAGAATCTCGTCGTTGAGCAGGAGCGAAATCAGTTTCTCAAGAGCGTTGCGGGCCTCGTTGCGCAGAAATCCGGGCTGTGCGGCACGTTCTTCGTAAAGCGCCGAGACTGTCGCCGGATCAGGATGTGCCGGCGACCCGGCATACAGTGCCTTCAACGCCGAGAGATTCCAGGTGCGCCCGGCGCCACACTCCTTGGCAAAGGCCACTGTAAAACGGGACTTTCCGGCGCCGTTGGCACCGATTATCGTCACCTGGCGGCACTCGTCGGGGAGCGCCAGCCGTTCGCCTGAGATACGCCGCGGAAGTTCCATGTCACGAGTAGGAAATTTCGGTTTGTATATTCTTATATTATAAATGTGTTTTCAGTCGGCGAACCGTTTGCCGATTGCCGTATAGGCGTCAATGCGACGGTCGCGCAGGAAAGGCCACCACCGGCGCACCCATTCCGAGCGTTTCAGATCGACATCCACCGTCAGTACCGCCTCGGCATCTGTGGGCGCCATGGCCAGCAGTTCGCCCTGCGGACCGGCCACGAAACTCGTGCCCCAGAATTCCAGGCCGTTGGCGGCGTCATACGGATCAGCCTCAAAACCCACGCGGTTCACAGCCACCACTGGCAGACCGTTGGCCACGGCATGACCGCGCTGCACGGTTACCCATGCCTCGCGTTGGCGCGCCTTCTCGTCGGCCGGGTCGCCGGGGCACCATCCGATAGCCGTGGGGTATATCAGCATCTGCGCACCGCGCAGGGCCATTTCGCGCGCCGCCTCGGGGAACCACTGGTCCCAACACACAAGCACGCCCAGTTTGCCGACAGATGTGTCAACCGGCTCGAACCCCAGGTCGCCGGGCGTGAAATAGAACTTCTCGTAAAAACCGGGGTCGTCAGGAATGTGCATCTTGCGGTATTTCCCGGCCAGCGAGCCGTCGGCATCGAACACCAGGGCCGTGTTGTGGTACAGCCCCGGCGCGCGACGCTCAAAAACCGATGTCACCAGCACCACACCGCACTCGCGCGCAAGCGCCGCGTAGCTGTCGGTGGTCTCCGACGGTATGTCAACCGCCAGATCGCAGAGGTCGGTAATCTCCTGCTGGCAGAAATAAAGAGTGTCGTGCAGTTCCTGCAACACTACCAGCCGGGCACCCGAGCGGGCGGCCTCGCTCACCTTTTCTGCCAGGCGGCGCCGGTTGTCGGCAGTGTCGGCGGTATTGTGCTGTTGTATCAGCGCTGTTCTGAGTATATTGTTTTCAGTCATCAGAGTCTGTTGAAAATTTCATTGGTAATCTGCATGGTGGCACAGTGCAGCGAACCATGCTGGCGTATCAGCGCGCGGCAGTCAACGCCTATGACCGGACGGTCGCCCAGCGCCATCTCAAGCATCTGGCGCGCCATAAGATCATTCTTGGGCTGCCCGTAAGTGGGCATGAACACCCCTTTGGGCGTAATCAGGAAATTGGCGTATGTGGCAGGCAGGCGCTCGCCGGTTTCGGGGTCAAGGCACGGCTCGGGCAGCGGCAGCCCCACAAGATTATACGGGCGTCCGTCGGCGGTGGTCATCTCCGTCAGCTGACGTTCCATGGCATCGAGTTCCGTGGTGTGGGGATCGTCGGGGCGGTACGACTTCACGTATGCTATGGTGTCGCCGGGGAGCAGACGCGCCAGGGTGTCTACGTGCGAGTCCGTGTCGTCTCCCTCAAGCGCGCCATGGTCGAGCCACAGCACGCGCGTGACACCAAGCCGTTCGGAAAGCATGGTTTCGACCTCGGCTTTGGTGCGGAAGTTGTTGCGGTTGGCCGAAAGCAGACATTCGGTCGTGGTGAGTATGGTGCCCCGTCCGTCAGATTCAATCGAGCCACCTTCGAGCACCACGGGGCGGTTGTCAGTATATGCCATCCCCGCGCGTTCAAGCAGGGCGGCGCTTACGCGGTTGTCGAGGTTCGAGGCGAATTTGAGACCCCAGCCGTTGAAAGTGAAGACGGCGGGGGTGACTGCTGACGTTCCTGCCCTCCCTTCGGTCGGGTCACAGAGGCCGGGAGCCGGGGCATATACAGCTGCCCCGGGGGTGCCGAGGGTCAGGGGGCCGTAATCGCGGGCCCAGGTGTCGTTGGTGTGGGTCTCCACAATTTTCAGGCGTGGAGAATCCAGGTCACCGATATGCGGGTCGGTTTCGCTGCGGTCAGGCGTGACCACCACGACGTTCAGCCCCGCACCGCAGAGCGATACGATAAGCTCGCGGTAGCAGGCGCATACCTGGTCGAGCATATAGTCCCAGTCGGTAAGCGCATGCGGCCACGCCACCATCACGCTGTCAAAACGGTCATCCCATTCTGCAAGCAGATGCATTTTCTGTGGTTCTTTATTCGTCATAATCCGATAGACTGTCCCATACTGACTCCTGGTTATCGATGTATTCATCGGCATAATCGAGGAAACCGCGCCGTTCACTACTTCCGACCTCATGGCAGTAGTCGCGGTACAGCTTGTGCAGGTCGGCATCCTCGCCTATCATCTTCTTGAATTCCTGTTCGGCCACATCGATCGCCCCGGTCTGGGCTATCAATGTGCGGAACAGCTCTGTTATGTCGTTTTCCATGCTTAGCCAATTGTTTGAGGCAAATATAGTCAAAATAGTGACACCGCCCTCCATATTTTCGGATTTTAATAAATTTTCATAAATTCAAAGCCAAATATCTCGGCAAATTGATTTAAGTTTGTCACCCGGATACGGAGATACCGGCAATATGTAATGAAAATTTCTGACAATATGCAAAAGATACTCACCATCGCGCTCGCTGTCTCGGGGCTTATGCTCGCCGGCAGCTGCAGCGTGCTCAACAAAACATCAAACGCCATCAAAGGTTCTGACGGCAATGTGACCACCGAACAACCGGCCAAGAAACTCACGCCCCCCAAAGGGAGTGTGCTCAACAACGGCAGCCAGGCTCAGCCGGCGAAAAAGGCTGACCAGTCGCAGACAGGCGACAACCTCCGCGAAAGCGTCACCGACAGCCAGACGATCCCGGGCGGCGAACCCGGCAAAGCACCCGCCGAACTCACGACCGCCACTCCACTCCCCGCCGACTTCACCATCAACGGCGAATGGACAATCTACAGCGTACGCGGCAACCTCGTCAAAGGTGAGGAGCGCCCCTACATCGACTTTGACCTTGCGGCAAAACGTTTCTACGGCTCGAACGGCTGCAACATCATAAACGGCGACATCAACGCCGGGGCCAACAAGGCCATCAAGCTCGAGAACATCATCTCGACGATGAAAATGTGCCACGACGACGAGTATTCATATCTCATCAACCTGGCGCTCAGCGATGTTGACCGCTATACAGCCCGTCAGGAAGGCTCGATAACATTCCTTGACCTGCAGAACACCCAGGGGCAGACACTCATCGTGCTCCGCCGCCACAACATGGACTTCCTCAACGGCGCATGGCGTGTCGACACCCTCAACGGCACCGCTCTGACCGAAGAGAACGAGGCCACCCTCGTGGTCAACATTCCCGACAAGCTCGTGCACGGCAACACCGGCTGCAACATCTACAACGGCCATCTCTTCATCGACCCCGACAAGCGCCGCTCGATACAGTTCGCCGACCTGGCCACCACCCGCATGATGTGCGCGCCTGATTCGCGCGAGACTGAATTCCTGCTCGCACTCGAGGCCGTGGAGACCGGCAGACTCACCGGCAAGAATACCGCCGTGCTCTATGACCAGCAGGGCAACGAACTCTTCACCCTCACCCGCATAGAGATTCCCAAAGACTGACATCACCGACTATGGATACATGACGGGCGCCCCGATAAAATATCAGGGCGCCCGTCATGTATCGGAATCAGCATCAAAGCCGTGGCTTACAGGCCGTCGGTGAGTACGTCGAAGTCAGGGGCGGCGGGGATTGTGCCCGGTTCGGCGGCATAGCGGGCTATGCGCCGTGCCACGGCGAAAATGCCCTGCAGACGCACGCGGTCGTCGATGCCGGCTGGGGGCGGCGGATTCTTCAGCACGAGACGCGCCACTTCGGCGGCATTGGTGTAGTCGCCGGTCATCAGGCTCGCCGCCGCGAACAGCAGGAAAGCGGTCAGCGAAAGCTGTGGCACCTGCGGCGCGTTGTCAGAACCCTCTTCTTCAGCCACGCGCGCATCGGTGTGACGCTGACAGCAGCTGCCGAAAATCTCGATGGCACCGGCATAGTCGCGGTTCATGTAATAGAGCGACATCAGGTATTCGGCCGCCGATTCCAGAGGCTTGAAATGATCGTGGTGGTATCTGAGCAGTCGTATCGCCATGAACGGGCGCTCCTTGCTCTCAAGAGCCGCGGCAAGCGACGCCCACCGGTTCTCATCCCTGTCAAGCGCATCGTAAACAGCCTCGCAGGCTTTTGCAAACAGTTCCCCCTCCGGCTCGAGATCAAAGATATCAGAGGCCGCGTAGACGTTCGTCTTCGGGTCAAGCGCGATGAAACGCATCAGCCAGTTTATGGCACGCTCGTTCTCACCCTCGGCCTTCAGCCCCTCTACAAGCGCCTTCAGCGCCGCCGTGTCAGAGGGATCGTCGCCCATAAGACGCTCAAGGTCGGCTATGGCAGGCAACCGGGTCTCGGGCGCCGTGACCTGGGCGAGCGCCCGCACAAGCAGTGCGGGGGCATACCCCGGGTCAAGGGCAAGGGCATACTCGGCTGCCGTGACAGCCTCGTTGGCATGGTCAAGCGCAAGCTCGGCACGGGCAAGCAACACCCAGTTGTCGAGGTTGAACGGCTCGGCACCGGTAAGTTCCTCGGCTATGTCGCGAGCCTCGGCGGGGAAACGGCCGCTGTCAGCGGCGGTCTGCGCCGCCTCGTAGAGCAGTCCGCGCGGATCGTCGGCAATCTCCTTCAGCGCATTGAGGTTCGCGAACAGCAGAGGCAGACGGTTCAGGTCGCGCAACATGTCGACAAGCTTGATCACGGCCTCCGAATCGAGGTTGCGGTGCGAGGCTATGATGCGGGCAAGCTGTTCCGACGGGTCGCCGTCGGGATAGTTCTGTATGCCGAGGGCCAGGATATCCCACAGCGGCGAGTCGGCACGCCCTTTGCGCGACAGCATGTCGGCGCCGGCACGGTTGTCGATATACGACACGAAGAACCCCATGCGCTCACCCAGGAAACTGTCGGCATCCGGATAGAGCCGCGACGCCACCAGGAAGACGTAGAGCTGCGTCATCACGTCGCCCTCGTCCTGTGCGTAGTCATAAATGTCAAGAAGTTCGTCCTTGTCGTAATAATCGGTCGTGTCGCCGTTCATCACCTGTTCGCGGAACCGGTTGTAGAGGTCGGCCAGATATTGCTCGTCAGATGTAGCCAAACGTCAGTTGCTTGATTGTTGTCGTGAATCAGTTGTTCTTCTTCTGAGTCTTCTCCCAGGTATCCTTCAGGGCAATCGTGCGGTTGAACACCATGGCCTCGGGGGTCGAGGTCTTGTCGGGGGTGAAGTAGCCGATGCGCTGGAACTGGAACTTCGTTCCGGGTGTGGCGTTTTCGGCGATGAACGGCTCTACCATCACACCCTTGACCACCTTGAGCGAGTCGGGGTTCAGCAGGTCGCGGAAATCACCCTCCTCGGCCGACGGATTCTCGACAGAGAAGAGGCGGTCGTAGAGACGCACGGTGACCTCGGTGGCATGAGGCGCCGAAACCCAGTGCAGTGTGCCCTTGACCTTGCGCGACGCGCCGGGCAGCCCGCTACGCGTATCGGGGTCATACGAACAGTGCAGCTCGCTGACATTCCCCTCGGCATCCTTGATGACCTCGTCGCACTTGATGATGTAGGCGCCTTTGAGACGCACCTCGGTGCCCGGGGCAAGACGGAAATATTTCTTGGGGGGATTCTCCATGAAGTCATCGCGCTCTATCAGGATTTCGCGCGAGAAGGGCATCTTGTGCGTGCCGGCTGCGGGATCCTCGGGATTGTTCTCCATCTCCACCTCCTCGGTCTGTCCCTCGGGGTAGTTGGTGATCACGACCTTCAGCGGATTGATCACGGCCATGGCGCGTGTGGCCACGGCGTTGAGGTCCTCGCGCACGGCGTGCTCAAGGAGCGACATCGAAATCATCGCCTCCTCAATCTTGGTGTAGCCGATACGGTCGATGAAGTTGCGTACCCCGCGCGAAGTGAAACCGCGGCGGCGCATACCCGAGAGGGTCGGCATACGGGGGTCGTCCCAGCCGTCTACCAGCCCCTCCTGCACGAGCTGCAGCAGTTTGCGTTTCGACATCACGGTGTATGTGAGGTTCAGGCGGTTGAACTCATACTGGCGCGGACGGTAGGTGCCGTCGGTCAGGAAATCCACGAAATAGTCATAGAGCGGACGGTGAGGCACGAACTCGAGCGTGCAGATCGAGTGCGTGACACCCTCGAAGAAGTCGCTCTGCCCGTGGGCGAAGTCATACATCGGGTAAACGTTCCACTTCGTGCCGGTGCGGTGGTGGGGGCGCTTGATGATGCGGTACATAACCGGGTCGCGGAAGTGCATGTTGTCCGATGCCATGTCGATCTTGGCGCGGAGCACGCGGGCGCCCTCGTCAAACTCACCGGCGTTCATGCGCTCGAAGAGGTCGAGGTTCTCTTCCGGTGTGCGGTCGCGGTAAGGGCTGTTCTGGCCGGGTGTGGTGGGTGTGCCCTTCTGGGCGGCTATCTGCTCTGAGGTCTGGTCGTCGACGTATGCCTTGCCCTCTTTGATCAGGCGCACTGCCAGGTCATAGAGCTGGGGGAAATAGTCGGATGCGTGGCGTTCGTTCTCGCCCCAGTCGAACCCGAGCCAGTGGATGTCTTCGCGGATGGCGTCGACAAACTCAGTGTCCTCCTTGATGGGGTTGGTGTCGTCAAAACGCAGGAAACATTTGCCGCCGAAACGCTCGGCGATACCGAAGTCCATGCAGATGGCCTTTGCGTGGCCGATATGCAGGTAACCGTTGGGTTCGGGTGGGAAACGGGTCTGCACTCGTCCGCCGTTGACACCGTTTGCAAGGTCATCGGCAACGATCTGTTCCACGAAATTCATGCTTTTCCCCTCGGCGGGGGTTTTGGCTTCTTCGTTCTCGGCCATAATATTCTGTAGGTTGATGTTGGTTTATTCGTTTTTAGAGGTGCAAATTTACGGATTTTCCATGAATCCACCAAGAAAATCAGCCACTTGGTTTTATGGGCGTCAACCATCGGTTATATGCCTGTCATACGTGGCGGAATATGCGGCAGCCGGATGTCTGTTGCTCATAATCACAAAAGACACTTATCGTCTAAATTTCAGTCGATTCCACCTCACAGGTTTCTGTGGAATATTCATGATGTTTTGGTATCCCGGATTTTTTATCTACTTTTGGGTATTAATTTTTTTGACCGATTATGACCTTGAGAAACCAAACGGAAGAGTATGCCGCCGGCATAGATATCGGTGGCACCAATTCCGTCTTCGGCCTTGTCGACAGCCGGGGCAACATCGTTTGCCGAGGGTCTGTCCCCACCGGAAGCTACCCCGACCCGGAAAGCTTTGCGGCCGACATATCGCACAGACTTATGGAGATGGGCGCCCATGCTGGCGCCTCAGTGGCCGGTATAGGCATCGGCGCTCCCTGCGCCAACAGCCGAACCGGTGAAATCGAGGCGGCCACCGACCTCCCCTGGCCCTCACCCATCCCTCTGGCGCGGATGTTCGCAACCAATACCGGAGTCCCCGTCATGATGGGGAACGACGCCAACGCGGCCGCCATCGGCGAGATGAACTATGGCGCGGCTCGCGGCATGCGCGATTTCATACTGCTGACGCTCGGCACGGGCGTTGGCAGCGGTATAATATGCGACGGAAATCTTATCGACGGCCATCGCAGTTTTGCCGGGGGACTCGGCCACGTGAGGGCATGGCGCCGCGAGGGGCGAATATGCGGATGCGGCCGCCCCGACTGTCTCCAGACATATTGCAGCGCCAAAGGTGTGGTGGCCACGGCCTTGCGGATGCTCGATTCCGCCCGCGAGTCGAGCCTACGGAAGATACCTGCCGACCGGCTCACGTCGAAAGATGTGGCTGTCGCTGCGAACGAAGGCGACGCGCTGGCAGCCGACGTACTGCGTTTCACAGGCGAAGTGCTCGGCGAGGCCTGCGCGCAGTTCGCCGCCTTCACCGACCCCGAGGCCATAATACTGTTCGGAGGAGTGGCCCACGCCGGAGAACTGCTTACCTCGGCCATGGAAGAGGCCTTTGACCGCAACGCGCTCTCACTTTACAGAGGGAAAGTACGTTTTCTGCTTTCCGGACTGAGCGAGGCCGATGCCGCGCTGCTCGGCGCGAGTGCCCTCGGATGGACGGCTGCAAGAACAAACTGAATAATCCACGACCTGCATCATGAAAACCAGCCTATTATCACATTTCATACCCCGCCGGGCCGTAGCGGCTGCATCAGCCATGGCCCTCATCGCAGGCGCCGCTTCTTCGGCAACAGCCGATACCCCGGAGCGCCAACCTTACAGCCCCTCGCCTGAAATAGTGCGCTCGCAGAAAGAATTCGCCGCCGACAGATTCGGAATTTTCCTGCACTGGGGCATATACAGCATGTTCGCCCAAGGTGAATGGTACCTGAATTACGGCCCGCTCCATTCGGAATACTCCAAAGCGGCCGGAGGTTTTTATCCCGCCGGATTCGACGCCCGCGAATGGGTGTCGGCGATAAAGGACGCCGGTGCCAAATACATCTGTTTCACTACACGGCATCACGACGGATTCTCGATGTTCGACACCGCCGAATCAGATTATGACATCGTTGACGCCACACCGTTCCGCCGCGACATACTCAAGGAACTGGCCGACGAGTGTCACCGTCAGGACATCGCCCTGCATCTCTATTACTCACATCTCGACTGGGGACGCGAGGACTATCCTCAGGGACGAACCGGCCACACCACGGGCCGCGACTCGCTACGCGCCGACTGGCCGAATTACCGCCGGTTCATGGACCGTCAGCTCACGGAACTGCTCACCAACTACGGCCCGGTGCGCTGCATCTGGTTCGACGGCTGGTGGGACCATGACGAAGACGCTGTGCCCTTCGACTGGCAGCTGCCGGAACAATATGCCCTTATCCATTCCCTGCAGCCCGGCTGCATGGTGGCCAACAACCACCATCAGGTGCCTTTCGAGGGGGAGGACCTGCAGATTTTCGAGCGCGACCTGCCGGGCCAGAACACCGCCGGGCTCTCGGGACAAGGCATCGGCACACTGCCGCTGGAAACCTGCAACACAATGAACGGCATGTGGGGATATAAGGTGAAAGACACCGATTACAAAGACACGCCGACACTGGTGCGCTATCTGGTGCGCGCCGCGTCAATGGGCGCCAACCTGCTGCTCAACATCGGCCCGCGCCCCGACGGACGTCTGCCGGACCAGAGCCTTGAGCGCCTGAAAGAGATCGGCGCCTGGATGCGGGCCAACGGCGAGACAGTCTACGGCACCGAGGCCGGAGATTTCAAGGAAACCGACTGGGGCGTTGCCACACGCAAGGGGAACCGCCTCTTTCTGCACATCTTCACCCCGGCAGGGAAAGACATAGAGGTACCGGTAGGCGTAAAAGTCCGGTCGGCCAAAGAGTTCGCCTCAGGCAAGCCGGTGAGATTCTCGCGCCTCAAAGACAAAGGTATCGTGCTGCATTGCGATGAAACGCCCGCGCCGGTCGATTCCATCGACTACATTGTGGAACTTGATACGGAACTTCCACTCAAATGAACCGCCCCATGACAAAACCCGAACTCGAGATATGCGCCGGTGACCTCCGGAGCATCAGCGCGGCGTTTCTCGGCGGTGCCGACCGTGTGGAGATATGCAGTGCCCTGCCGCTGGGTGGACTCACCCCTCCGGCATCCTCGCTCTCGCTCAGTGAACCTTTCGCCGACAGACTCAGACGTCATGTATTGCTCAGGCCGCGGCCGGGCGATTTCCTCTACACCGAAGAGGAGATGCTGTGTATGGAGGCTGACCTCTCGGAGCCGTCGCTCGCTCGCGCTGACGGATTCGTCATCGGCGTGCTGCGCGCAGACGGCTCGGTTGACACCGAGCGCACATCGCGCCTGATGCGCCGCGCGGCAGATTTCGGCGCCAAAAGCTTTACCTTCCACCGTGCTTTCGACATGACCGCCGATCCCTTCCGGGCCCTGGAGGATATAATCTCGCTCGGATTCGACCGCGTGCTCACATCCGGCTGTGCCCCCTCCGTCGAACAGGGGATCGAGATGTTGCGCCGCCTCAATGAACAGGCTGCCGGACGCATCACCATAATGGCCGGCGGAGGAATCAACGCCGGAAACCTGCGCCGGATTGCCTCCGAAACAGGAATCACGAGTTTCCATGCCTCGTGCAGCGTCAGGATACCGAGCGGAATGTCGTTCCGCAACGACGCGACACGCATGGGCGCCGGAAGCGACGACGAATATTCATCAACATCATCAGACCGCACGCTCGTGGAACGACTCGTCGAGGCGGTGCGCTCACTTTGACCCGCCATTTTTGCCCATATCATGACAAACAGACTGATACATATCGCAATTGCCGCCGTATTGTTGCCTTGTTTCGCATCCGCCGAAACATCCGGCGCCCAGGCGCCGCGTTTCCACAACGATTTTACCGCGAGGATGGACACCGCGGCCGACAGCCGCGTCTCCGCTTTCATGCGCCGGGAGCGCCTGACCGAAGATGTCGAAAAGAATGCGCTTGAATTCCTTTACGCCTACATGCCGTGGGCCGATATGGTCAACCGTACCCCGCAATATTTTCTCGACAACGTAAGGCTCTCGCTCCGGGCCAGAGCCGAGATGCCCTGGGGTGACAGCGTGCCCGACCGCGAGTTCAGGCATTTCGTGCTCCCGGTACGCGTAAACAACGAGGACCTTGACTACAGCCGCCGTGTCTTCTACGAGGAACTTCGCGACCGCGTAAAGGGGCTGCCGATGCGCGACGCCATTCTGGAGGTCAACCACTGGTGCCACGAAAAAGCTACCTACCGCCCGAGCGACGGGCGCACCTCGACACCGCTCTCCACGGTCAGTCAGGCCATAGGCCGTTGCGGCGAGGAGTCGACGTTCACCGTGGCCGCGTTACGCTCGGTATGCATACCTGCGCGCCAGGTCTACACCCCGCGCTGGGCACACACCGACGACAACCATGCCTGGGTCGAGGCCTGGGCCGACGGCAAATGGTGGTTCATCGGCGCATGCGAGCCCGAGCCGCTGCTCGACATGGCTTGGTTCAACCTTCCGGCCTCGCGGGGCATGCTCATGACCACCAACGCCTACGGATATTACGACGGGCCTGAGGAACGCATAGGCCGCTCGGCTGTCAACACCACAATAAATGTCACCCAGAATTACGCGCCGGTATCGGAAAAGTATGTGCTGGTGACCGACAGCGCCTCAAATCCCGTAGAGGGGGCCACCGTGCTTTTTATGCTCTACAATTACGGCGAGTATTATCCCGTGGCACGCAAGAAAAGCGGCGCCGACGGCAAAGCCTCGCTCGTGTCAGGAATGGGCGACCTGATTGTCTGGGCCACCGACGGCGACCGTTTCGGCCTGGAACGGCTCACCCCCTCGACAACGACGCCGCTCACTATACGGCTCAACCGCGACAGCCGGCATCATCCTGACCCAGTAGAGTTCGACATCGTGCCCCCTGCGCCGTCGGCCAAGCTCCCCTCCCCGTCTGCCGACCTGATTTCCGCCAACGAGGCGCGCAAACAGCATGAGGATTCAATCCGCAACGCATATACATCGACATTCGCTACCGAAGAGTCGGCACGCAAGTTCGCCGCAGAAACCGGCATAGACCCCGAAAAGGCCGCGAAAATACTCGTGGAGTCGCGCGGCAACCACAGCGCCATCGAGCAACTGATCCGCGATGCCGAACCGCGCCAACGTGCGACAATCCTCGACATCCTCATGGCCGTGAGCGAGAAAGACAGGCGTGACATACCGATGGAAGTGATCACAGACCGCCTGTTCATTCCCCGTCAGGATACGCCACTGTTCAACAGCTATGTACTGAATCCGCGCATCGAGAACGAAGGACTTGAACCGTTTGTAAAGGAATTTCTCGACGACATCTCTCCCGCCGACGTGAAAACTTATCGCGACGACCCGACGCGCTGGGTGGCCTGGGTGAGCAGCAACATCAAGCCTGACCAGATGTGGAATCCCGGCAGACTGCGCATACACCCCTCGGCCGTATGGCGCGTGCACAAAGCCGACGCCCTTTCGCGCGCCATCTTCTTCGTGGCCTCGGCACGGGCAATGGGAATCCCCTCGCGCATAGACCCGGTGACAGGCAAGACGCAGTGGCACGACGGCACCTCATGGATTGATGCCTCAATCGATGCTCCCTCGGCTGAAGAAACTGCCTCTCGTCCTGCCACAACCGGCACACTGAAATTCTCTTATACGCAGGCGGGAAGGATAGACGACCCCAGGTATTACACGCACTTCACAATTTCCAGAATCGAGAACGGCGTGCCGAAACTGCTTGAGTTCGACGAGGAAACCGCCCTCTCATGGATAAACGACAACTATACCTCATTCGACCCGGGGCTTTATCTCCTCACTACCGGCCAGCGCATGGCCGACGGCAGCGTGCTGGCGCGGAGTAGTTTCTTCAACGTCTCACCCGGAACCGAAACACTCGTGCCGCTGACCATACGCCAGGACACCACCGGAGTGCAGGTAATCGGCTCTTTCAATTCCGAAAACCTGTTCACCGACGCCTCCGGCAATGAAAGGTCGCTGCTGAGCGCCACCGGACGCGGATACTACATTCTCATATACGGAGCGCCCAACCACGAGCCCACATCGCATGTGCTCAACGAAATAAGCGCCCTTTCAGACAAATTCGAGGCCGACGGGCGCAAGATCGTACTCCTTTACGCCGATGCAGACAGACTGAACCGCGCCGCACCCGCCGCTACTTTCCGTCTGCCGGAGAACGTAGTCATCGGACACGACACCGACAGCCGCATACTCGACGAACTGCGCGCCAACCTCAAGCTTGAGAACGCCGGGGTCCCCGTCACGATTGTCGCCGACACCTTCAACCGCGTGGTGTATGTCAGCCAGGGCTACACCATCGGTACCCCCGACCGTCTCCTTGACCTCCTTTCCCGCCTCCGCGAATAATTCCATACCCGAAATTTAGACAATCTTCAAGAGCCGGTTCAGAAATATCTGTCAACCGGCTCTTGGTTTTATCCCTGTTTTGCCGCTTTTTATCGTGTTGAATCACATATTTTTCCTCTGACATGACCGATGGGGCACGGTAATTTAGTAAATTTGCACTGAAGAACCACAGAGAATGAGATTCAGCGATATACCCGGCAACAGCCACGTGAAAGAGAGACTGCGCGACATGGTCGCCACCGACCGGCTGCCCCATGCCCTCGTGCTCGAAGGGCCGGGCGGCCTGGGCAAGTTCGCCCTGGCCAGGACTCTGGCACAATACATCCACTGCACGCACCGCACGCCCGACGGCGAGCCCTGCGGCCGGTGCCCGAGCTGCGTACAGCACACCACATTCAACCATGTCGACACCATCTTCTCGTTCCCGGTCATAAAGGCCGGGCGCAGCGTGGCGCTGTCTGACGACTTCATGGAACCGTTCCGCCAGATGCTCGGCGAGTCGCCCCTGATGAACATCGCCCGTTGGCAGAACGCTCTCGGCAATGCCAACGCCCAGCCGGTGATGTATGTCGAGGAGAGCCAGGACATCATGCGCAAGCTCAGTTTCGAGTCGCATGCCGCCGACCGCAAGATTGTGCTGATGTGGCTGCCTGAACGCATGAACCCGCAGTGCGCCAACAAGATGCTGAAACTCATCGAGGAACCTCTGCCCGGCGTGATGCTGATAATGGCGTCTGACAACCCGCGCGAGATTCTGCCCACCATCTATTCGCGCCTGCAGCGCGTGGAGGTGCCGCGCCTGACCGACGACGAGACCGCCGCGTGGCTCATCTCCGCGGGTGCCGACGAGGCCGAGGCCCGTGCGGCTGCCCGTCTGGCCGCCGGCTCGCCGGGTCGCGCACTCGACATCGTGAAGTCAGGAGGCGACGAGGCGCGTTTCCTTGAAATCTTCGCACAGCTCATGCGCGCCGCATACCGCCGCGACGTGGCCGCCCTGAAAAAATGGAGCAACGACAACGCAGCCCTCGGACGCGAGGGGCTGGTGCGCCTGATGGCATACTGCCAGCGCATGACACGCGAGAATTTCACCGCCAACCTGGCCATGCCCCAACTGCTGGCCATGACACAGGGCGAGGCCGCTTTCTCATCGCGTTTCGCTCCGTTCATAAACACGCGCAATGTCGAGGGGATGATGGCGGTCTTCGACAAGGCCGCGGCCGACATCGCCGCCAACGCCAACGCCAAGATCGTACTCTTCGACGTGGCCGTAAAAATAATCCTGCTGATCAAGAAATGAGAGGGTCGTTCATAGGCGACATCGTAAACGCTTACCTCGACGAGGAACCGCTCGACCGCTTGGTCGACACCTGTTTCGTGTTCCCCAACAAACGCGCCTGCACGTTTTTCCACCAGGCGATGTCAGAGGCCATGCAGGCTCGCGGACTCAGGGGATTCCACCCCGAGTCATGCACCATCGTCGACCTGGTGACGCGGTCTGTCGACACCGTGCACGCCGACCGTCTGGAATCAATCTTCATACTCTACGGCGTCTACCGCCGCATACAGCTCGAACACTACGAGACGTCTGACAAAAGCGCCGTACAGGCTCCGGATATCGACTTCAACAGTTTTCAGCGGTGGGCCGACGTGCTCATGTCTGACATTAACGAGGTGGACATGCAGCTTGTCGACCCGGCCGAACTGTTCCACAACATCGAGGCCGTACGCGAGATTTCATCAAACTATCTTACCGAGAATCAGGCCGAGGCCATTCTGCGTCACTGGGGGGATCCGCGTCTGCCGGGCGAAGTGAGCGAATTCTGGAACCATGTGGTGCATCCCAACGGCGACGGACGCCGCGGCTCGAAGGCATCGGCCGGGTTCATCAAACTCTGGCAGGTGCTCTTCGAGGTCTACACCCGATTCCGCCAGACACTGCGTGAAAAAGGTCTGCACTACATGGGCATGGCCTACCGCGAGATCTGCGAGACGTTGCCCGACCGCAAAGCGTCAGACCTCCCCTGCCGCCGCTATGTGTTCGTGGGGTTCAACATGCTGTCGCGCGCCGAGCAGAAGATCTTCGCCATACTCCGCGACAAGCCCACCCCCGACGGCGAGCCGCTGGCCGACTTCTACTGGGATACAGCCTCGCCGGCCTTCGCCGACGAAGGTAATCCCGCCGTGCGGTTCCTCAGGGAATACGCCCGCGAGTTCCCCTCACTGCATGACTGCCCGGGCGAAAGCCTCACATTTCCCGAGATTCATATAGTAGGCGTACCCTCCCGCATCGGGCAGGCGAAATATATCGGCGACACCATCGCCGGTCTGTTCCCCGGCGTGGCAACAGGCGCCGCACCTGACCCCGAACGGATGCTCGACACCGCCGTGGTGTTGCCCGACGAGAACATGGCCCTCCCCGTATTGCGTGCCATCCCCGCCGACATAAAGCCGGTGAACCTGACAATGGGTTACCGACTGCGCAATTCGTCGGTCGGGTCGCTGGTAAGCGACGTGGTGGGGATGCAGCTCAGGGCGCGCCGCTCGCGCTCCGGTGAACCGGTATTCTTCCACAAAGATGTGATAAAGGTGCTGTCGCACCCGTTCGTGCGTCTTGCCGCCGGTGTAGCCGCCGGCGAGGCCACCATGCACATCAACTTAGGGCGCGTCTATAATGTGACGCGCGAGTTTTTCACGCGCACCGACCGTTACAGCCGCCTCCTCCCCCTGTTCGATTTCATCGACGACCGCAACGACACCACCGCCGTCCTCGACTACCTCACCTCCATCCTCCGCTGGGTTCTCGACGCCATGCCCGACGCCACCGTGGCCCTCCGTGCCATGAGTGACCCCGACCAGACCACCGAAGAAACCGCCCCCGAAACCGCCCCAGAGACCACCGTGGGCGATGACGAAGTC
>CALJBF010000357.1 GCA_938027385.1 uncultured Porphyromonadaceae bacterium
GTCGGTGGCGCAGACGCTCACAAAATACGCGCGGCTGACACTCTCGGTCGACAATCTGTTCAATTACCGACCCAGATATTATTATCTGAACTGTCCGCTCACTGACGGCGCCAACTTCATGGCCGGGGTGGCCTTTGACATCTGACACTCTGCATCTCTTTATAATATTTACTAACTTTACAGTGTGATTTTAAATGTCATATATGGCAACTGAAAAATACTGGTGGAAGGCCATAGCCTCCTTTCTGTTCGTTCTCTTCATGATGCCGCTGGGGCATGCCCTGATGATTATAATGGAGCATGGCCTGGACGAGACGGCCCTGCATTACGCCGCCTTCGCCATGGGCGCGTGCGGCATGCTGATGGTTGTGGCCGGGGTATTTGCGAAAGGTGATACCGCCCAGACCCTTTGGGGGCTGTTCGGCGGTCTGCTCTTCTGGACCGGGTGGGTGGAATTCCTGTTCATGTACTATGCCAACCGATTCGGCACACAGGCTCTTGTGGATCCGCAGACCGGCGAGGTGCTCACCCGTCCGGAATATCTCATACTGCCGGCCTCGTTCGGTTTCTGGATGATGGTCATGATGCTTTATCTGTTCTGCACGCGCAACGGATGCAACTTCCTGAACTGGTGCCAGCGCCGCATTCTGGGTGCCCGGAAACCGCAGATAGCGGCCAGGCCGATGACCCGTCACGTCTCGGTGGTCACATTCATGGAACTGATGATGATACTCTGGTCAAGCTATCTGTTGCTGATGTTCTGTTACGACGACAACTTCCTGGGCGACAGGCATCCGGTGACGCTCTGCGTCGGGCTGGGGTGTCTGGTCGGTTCGGGTTTCATCTTCGCGCGGCAGTTGCGCATCCCGTCGTGGGGTGCTAACATCCGCATGGCCATAGCCACCGTAATCGTGTTCTGGACGCCTGTCGAGATTCTGGGCCGCATGAACCTGCTGCAGGAGATATGGATAGCTCCCATGGAACATAAGCGCGAGATGGCCGTCATACTCGTGGCGTTCATTTTGCTTGGGATATATCTGTGGTATGCGGCCGCACGCAAAAGCAGGCTGTCCGGGAAATTATGAATATGAATATGTCCTGATCCTGGATGAAGAAAACCGCCTGGCGCAAGATACATAAGGTTACCGGCATCATACTCGGCTTTTTCATGCTGATGTGCTGCCTGAGCGGCATAGTGCTCAACCACCGGCAGATTTTCGGGGGGATTGATGTCAGCCGGGGGTGTCTGCCCCCGTGGTACAGGTTCGAGCGGTGGAACGGCGGCCTCATGCGCGGCACGCTCGCGTTGCCTCAGCAGATGTGCGCTGCCATTGACGACTGTCCCGCCGACAGTGCCGTGCTTATATACGGTGCCGGGGGGATGATGCTCGCCGACCGCGCCGCCAAAAGTTTCGCCGATTTCAACCGGGGGATTCCGCAGGGCGCCGACGGGCGTCAGATACGGTCGGTTGTCAGATGCGCCGACGGGCGCCTGTATGCCCTCTCGTTATTCGCACTGTACTGTTATGAACCGTCAGCCGGATGGCGCGACACCGGGCTGATGGCCGATGATGACGAGCGGTTTTCAGACATGACCTGCCGTGGCGATACGGTAGTGGTGGCGGGGCGCTCGTTCCTGTATGTGTCGGCGGGTGCAGATGATGTTTTTCGGAAAATACGACTGAAGACCCCCGAAGGCTATGAGCCTCGGATTTCGCTTTTCAGGACGGTATGGAAAATCCACAGCGGCGAGATGTTCGGTCTGCCCGGACGTCTGGTCGTCGATGCCGTGGCGCTGGTGCTTGTCATGCTGTGTGTCACCGGCTTTGTGATATGGCTGAAACCGAACGGCGTCAATATACGACTGCACAACCGCGTGGGGGTGGTGACCATATTCTTCACATGTTTTGTGGTATTTACCGGCTGGTGCCTGCGGCCGCCCCTGATGATTCCACTTGCGATGACCAGGACCGCTCCTTTGCCCGGCACACCCGAGAGCGGTGACAACCCCTGGCACGACCGTATACGGATGATACGTCATGACGATGCGCATGGCGACTGGCTGTTGTCGGCCTCTGACGGCTTTTATTCGTTGTCAGAGCTTGACACCACCCCCTCAAGACTGTCAGGCACGCCACCGGTAAGCGTGATGGGGCTGAATGTCTGGACTCCCGGAGCCGATGGTGAATGGATTTGCGGCTCGTTCGCCGGACTGTTTGTGTGGAACCGTGCCGAAGGCCGTTCGGTCGACAGTTACACCGGCGAACCGGCGTCTGACAAGGCCGGTCCGCCCGTCGGTCGACATGCCGTGGCCGGTTACAGCACCGATTTCGGGGCGCAGCCTGTTGTGGCTCTGTATGACGGGGGAACCGACCTGCTGCCTCAGCCCGCGGAATACGCGGCGTTGCCGATGTCGCTGTGGCAGGTGGCTCTTGAGGTACACAGCGGCCGCATATATTTCGGCGCGGCGGCCACCTGGTTCTTTATATTCCTCTTCGGCGCGGGCGCCCTGTTACTCCTGTGGTCGGGGTGGAAGATACGCATCCCCGGCGGCCGCCATAAATCAGGTCACTGACACGCCATCAGGGTTTTGTAATGCCACTTAATGCTCAAGCAGGTGCCGGAGAGCCAGACCCGCCAGCGTCATGCCGAAGATGGCTGTGATATGGCACAGCGAGCCGTTCACCGCCGCTTTGCCGAAACCCATCGAGCCGTCAGGGTCGGGGAGGTCGCCCAGGTTCGGCAACGGCTGTTCGTCAGAGTAAACACATTGTATCTTGCGACGGGGCCGTGTGCCGTTTCGGCGGAACCGTGACCGCAGCGCCGCCCCGAGGGGGCATCCGGTAACTTTCCAGAACTCGGCCACATGTACGCGGGTGGGGTCGATGCGCAGTGCCGCGCCCATTGACGACGCTATGCCGGGGCCTTTGGTGGCGGCCGCCTCAAGCAGCAAAGCCCCCTTGTCGGCCAGCGAGTCGATGGCGTCGATTACATAGTCATATTCTCCGATATGGAATTCGGCGGCGTTTTCGGCAGTGAAACGTTTCTGCTCGGTCGTCAGACTTACGGCGGGATTAATCTCCCTCAGCCTGCGGGCCAGTGCGTCGGTCTTGGGTTCTCCCACTGTCAGGGTGGTGGCCTCAAGCTGGCGGTTGATGTTGGTCGTGGCCACGGTGTCGGCGTCGACAAGTGTGAGATGCCCCACGCCGGTGCGCACAAGCGCCTCGGCGGCCCATGAACCCACGCCGCCGATACCGAAGATTATGATCCTGGCATCGGAAAGCCGTTTCATCCCCTCGCGGCCCACAAGTCGCTCGGTACGGTCGAAAATATTGTCAGTGGAAAGTGCGGTCATGCGGCAAATTTAAGCATTTTTAATGAATCTGCGGTTTTGTCGGGGGAATGTTGTAACTTTGCACCGGCAACCAGGTGGTGTATTCCGTCTGTTGCCGAGAGTCAGTAAACATATTTTTCGGGGTGCCCCCTTGGCCGGCGATGCCGGTCAAAGGCTGAGATTATACCCGTTGAACCTGATCAGGATAATACCTGCGTAGAGAACGAGATTATGAAGAAACTGTTTCTTCCGGCGGTTTCGTATGCCCTTTTTGCGGGCATGACCGTCCCTGCGGCTATGGCCGCCAATGCCGGCGAGAGTACCGGCGATGCCGATGCCGACTCGCTGGGCGTGAGCCTAAAAGAGGTCAGCATAGTAGCCAACCGTGCCACGGCAAAGACCCCTGTGGCCTTCACGAACGTGCGTCGTGACCAGTTGTTGGCGTCGAACGACGGCCGCGACATCACCTACCTGCTTGAATCGACACCTTCGGTGATAACGACTTCCGATGCCGGATCGGGAATCGGTTACACCTCGATGCGTGTGCGCGGTACCGACGGCTCGCGCATCAATGTCACCGCCAACGGCATCCCCATCAACAACTCCGAGAGCCATAATGTGTATTGGGTGAACATGCCCGACCTGGCGTCGTCGCTCCGCGATGTGCAGATACAGCGTGGCGCCGGTACATCCACCAACGGCGCCGGTGCTTTCGGCGCGAGCGTGAACATGGTCACCGAGGCCCCTTCGGTAAAGCCATACGCCGAACTTTCGGGCGCATACGGCATGTACAACACCAACCGCGAGACCCTGCGCGTGGGCTCGGGCCTTATCGGCGGTCACTGGAGCTTTGACGCCCGAATATCGCATCTCGGTTCAGACGGCTACATAGAGCGTGCCTCGTCGGAACTGTGGAGCTATTTCGGGCAGGCAGCCTGGCGCGGCGGGTCGACCGACATCCGTCTGCTCGCGTTCGGCGGCAAGGAGAAAACCTATATGGCCTGGGATTATGCCTCGAAAGAGGATATGGAGAAATACGGGCGCCGTTACAACCCCTGCGGTGAATACACCGACTCGGAGGGGAACCGCGCCTATTATCCCAACCAGTTCGACAATTACATACAGCATCATTTCCAGCTGCTGCTGGCACAGCGCCTGGGTGACTACTGGCGCCTGAACGTGGGGCTACACTATACGAAAGATGACGGTTACTACGACCAGTACAAGACGCGCCGCACGCTTATCGAGTATGGCCTGCAGCCCTTTGTCGTAGACGGCGAGGAGGTCGAGAAATCTGACCTCGTGCGGCTGAAATACAATGACAACCATTTCGGTGGCGCAACGTTCACCCTCAACTATGAGCGCGGGCGCTGGGACGTGACCATCGGCGGCGCCGCCAACTGGTTTGACGGCAATCACTTCGGCCAGGTTGCCTGGGTACGCAATTATCTCGGGAAAATCGACCCGCTGCAGCGTTACTACGACAACAAGGGGAAGAAGTCTGACGCCAATATCTATGCCCGCGCCAACTATGACATCACTACCGGCCTGACGGCTTTCGCCGACCTGCAGTACCGTCACATCCATTATACGATCGACGGTGTGTCAGACAACTACGACTACAACACTATGGCGATGGCACAGCTCGACGTCGACCGTCGCTGGGACTTCTTCAACCCCAAGGTGGGCCTGAACTACACCACCGGCGCCCACCGTGTGTTCGCATCGTGGAGCGTGGCCCACAAAGAGCCCGTGCGCGACAATTTCACCGACGGCGACCCGAACCACCGTCCCGAGGCTGAGCGCCTGTTTGACTATGAGCTGGGCTACGATTTCAACTCGCGGCTGTTCTCGGCCGGGGTGAACCTCTATTACATGGACTACAAAGACCAGCTGGTCACCACCGGTCAGCTGTCTGACACCGGCAACGCCCTCAGCGTGAATGTTCCCGATTCGTACCGCATGGGCATCGAGATGCAGGCCGCTCTGCGCCCCGTGCGCTGGTTCGAGTGGAAGATCAACGCCACGCTGTCGCGCAACCGCATAAAGAATTTCGTGGAGTACATCTACGAGGATGAGTGGACCAACCCCATCTCGATAGACTGCGGCGACACCCCCATAGCGTTCTCGCCCGGTTTTATCCTCGGCAACTCGTTCGATTTCAAGTGGCGCGGTTTCACGGCCCAGCTCCAGAGCAAGTATGTGGGCAAGCAGTACATGAACAACGCCCGCTCTGAGGAGACAGTTATCGACCCCTATTTCGTTACTGACCTCCACCTGGGCTATACCTTCGCCAAAATCGCCGGCATGAAGAGCCTGCATGTGGGCTTTTCGATCTACAACCTCTTCAACGAGAAATATTTCAACAACGGTTACTGCGGCGCCGGATATTATGTCGACGATAAAGGCGACAAGGTGATTTACCGCTATGCCGGTTATGCCGCACAGGCCCCGACACATGTGTCGGCCAACGTGACACTCTCTTTCTGACACCGCTATGGATCTGGCACTCGAAATAATCGGTTTCACCATAGGTATAGTCTACCTCTGGTGGGAATACAATGCCGACACAAAGGTGTGGCTGGCCTCGATGGTGATGCCGCTGATCTCGATGTGGCTCTATTTCTCGAAGGGGCTGTATGCCGACTTCGCCATAAACATCTATTATTTCCTGATTGCAATCTACGGCCTGATTTCCTGGACTCGCGGACGTGGAAAGAGTGCCGCCAAAGGCGATGGCCATAAAACGCTCCCTATCACGCACACACCCCTGTGGGGGTGGTGCGTGGTCGCGGTGGCCTCGGCCATCCTCTGGTGGGGAATATGGTGGATGCTGGTTACATTCACCGATTCCACCGTGCCTGTGGCCGATGCCTTTACCACGGCGCTCTCCATTACCGGCATGTGGATGATGGCCCGCAAGTTTGCCGAACAGTGGCTTATCTGGGTGGTGGTTGACATCGTGTGCGTGTGGCTCTACATCTACAAGGGGCTGGTGTTCTATCCCGTGCTCTATGCCGTGTACACTGTGATAGCTGTTTTCGGCTACCGTAAATGGCTGAGGCTTATGAAGACGCAGTGAACCAATCATGGTTAAAAATCATTTACAATATATATAAATTGTTTAGTATTGTAAATGAAATGAAACCAGGATTCAAGTCACTGCTGACAGCCTTGGCGCTGCCGGTAAGCTTTGCAGTTGTAGCGCAGGATTACGCCCCGGCTGACAGTTTTGACGCCGATGACGACATCATATATGAGGTCGGTGCCATCGAAATCGTGAAAACTGACGGTGCCGTGGGCGAGATGCTCAAGAAGGCACGTCCGATAGAGCCGGGCGACGTCGAGGCTCCGAAATTCGCCATCACAACCAGGAACAAGAAGTTCATGATGTCGATCGGCGGAAACATCACCCCTATCGTGGGCTATGACATAGGCAACAACCTCTATTCGCAGGATGACGCCGGCATCAACTTCGTGACCGGCGATATTCCGGTGCCCGCTCTCACGGGGCATAAGGGTGATTTCTTCGTTAACGCCCTGACAAGCTACATCGACATGTCGCTTGTGGCTTTCGGTGGCACCAAGAACCAGCTCACAGGTTACATCAAGCTCGGTACCGATGGCATAAGCAGTGTTATAAAGATGAAACGCGCCTATGTGACATGGCGCGGATTCGGTGCCGGCCTTATGTCAACGCTGATGAAAGACGGTCTGGCCGTGCAACCTCCCACGATTGACCCGCAAGGCCCCGGCGGCGATGTTTCCGGCGGTGCGTATCAGCTGTCGTACACGTCGCCGAGTTACAGCGGATTCAGGTTTGCCCTGGGTCTGGAACTGCCGACGTTCTGTTCGTCCAACGGCGTGTACCGCGGTCACGACTACCGCAGTTATTTCGGACGCCAGGTAGACGCGTCGGTCGATCAGGTTTACCCCGACGTGCCCGTATGGGTCGAGTATCAGAAATCGGAATCGAACCGCGTGAGGTTCAGCGCCCTGCTGCGTAATTTCGCCTATCAGGACATGGTTTCGCGCCAGCGCCGCAACATCATGGGGTGGGGCACGATGCTTTCAGGCAACTTCTCGTTCTGGAAACCGATGGTGTTCAATTTCCAGGCTGTGTACGGCAAGGGCATAGCCTACATACAGGATCTGGCAGGCCGCCCGCTGTCGTTTACTCCGAAGAACGACGAGCTCGGCAAGATGGAGGCCAACCCCATGATGGGTCTGGTGTTCGGTGTCAGCTATAACGCCACGAAACGTCTGCAGTTCAATGCCGTGGGGTCTTATACCCGCATCTGGAACGTGGGTAACTATGCCACCATAGACGATGCCGAGGTGGCCGATGCCAACGGCGACAAGGTGATGACCGCAGGCGCGTCGAATTTCCGTTACAGCACATACGTTGCCGTGAACTGTTTCTATAAGTTCACATCGTATCTGCAATGGGGTGTGGAGTATGTCTACGGACGCCGTAACACCTGGAATCTCGGCGGAGCCAACGACTCGCGCATCCAGACGCAGATCTGTTTCAGTTTCTGAACCCGGAAGAACATATACGACACGAGCCGCGGCAATGCGCCGCGGCTCGTGTCGTCTGTTGTCGTATGACTTTTATGCGCCTGTCATGCGAAGGCGAGTATGAGCACCTGGGCCGCCACCACACGCATGAACATCGTGAGCGGGTAGACCGTAGAGTAGGCTACGGCAGGGGCGTCGTGGCCGGTAGAGTTGCTGGCGTATGCCAGGGCGGGGGGATCGGTATAGCCGCCCGACATCAGACCGGTTATGGTGAGGAAGTTGATCTTGTAGATGCCACGGGCGATGAGGCCGACCACCATCAGGGGGATGAACGTGATCATGAAACCCCAGATTACCCACCACATGCCGGTTTCGTTGAACACGGTGTCGGCGAATCCGGCGCCGGCGCCGATACCTACGGCGGCAAGGAACATGCAGATGCCGAGCTCACGCAGCATCAGCGACGCCGATGACGAGGTGTAGGTGACAAGCTTGAACTTGTAGCCGAAACGGCTGAGCAGGATGGCCACTACGAGCGGGCCGCCGGCCAGACCCAGTTTCATGCCGAAACCGACGTTGATCGAGCCCACGAAGATACCGAAGAGGATACCTACGAAGATAGTGATCAGGTTGGGCTGGTTGAGGCGTTTCATCGAGTTGCCGAGTTTCGACGACAGACGGTCGATGTCGTTGAGGTCGCCCACGATGGTGATGCGGTCGCCGATCTGCAGACGCAGGCCCGGGGTGGCCAGCAGATCCACGCCGGCACGGTTCACGCGGGTGCAGTTGAGGTTATAGCCTTTGTGCAGACGGAGCGAGCCGAGCGACACGCCGTTGTATTCGGTGCGGGTGATGAGGATGCGGCGCGACACCACATGTTCGGGAGCAACCTGGTTCCAGTCGTCGTCGTTCATCTCGATCGAGGGGCCGAGAACCGACTGGAAACTCTCGAGGTCATTGGCCGACATGACGATATACAGCTTGTCGCCGACGCGGATCTGCGTTGTAGAGCGCGGGATGATGGTGGTGCCGTCGGTCTGCATCAGGCGCGAAACCACGAACTCGCAGTGTATGATGTCGTGCAGCTGCAGCAGTGTCTTGCCGTTGACCAGGGCGTTGGTGACCTCGAACGATGCCAGATAGGGCTTTGTGGTGGCGTCTTCCGACTCCTGTTCGATGGCCTCGATCTCCTTGTCGGTCTTGATGCGGAAGATGGCCTTGATGAGCAGAATCGCGCCGATGATGCCGAGCACGCCGAGGGGATAGGCGGCGGCGTAGCCCATCGACATGGTGTTGACGGCGGCGGGGTCGCTGGCGCCCTGCTGGGCGGCAGCCAGACCCGGGGTATTGGTCACGGCACCTGACATGACGCCAACAAGCACGTCAATCGACGTATTGCCGTCGATGAAGTAGATGGCCAGCACGATGCCCACGTTGAGCAGGATGCCGAGCATGGCGAGCATGTTGAGCCTGATGCCACCCTCTTTGAATGACGAGAAGAAGGCCGGACCAACCTGAAGGCCGATGGCGAAGATGAACAGTATCAGACCGAACTCGCGCACGAACTTGAGCACGTCGGGCTGTACCGTGTAGCCGAAGTGACCCATCAGGATGCCCACGAAAAGCACGAACGTCACACCGAGCGACACACCGGCAATTTTTATCTTCCCCAGATAAATGCCCGCCGCTATCACGAACGACAGCAGCACGAGGGTGCTCGCGAGATTAACGTTACCGGGCCAGAAAAGATCTTGAATGAAATCCATAACAATGATTACTTTCTACCTTAGACGTTGATTTATAATGATTTATTGTTTATTTCCCTTTTGATGACCACAAAGTTACGGCTTTTTTGCGACTTTCACGCCCCAAACCCACGGGAATTTGATGGAAACCATGGGAATAATGGGAGTAATGGGTGAGTTCAGGGGCGGTTGGCGGATTTGCGAGATTTTGGAGAAGTGGATTTTTTTGTGGATTTTGGGGTGGGGGATTTCCGGGTGGCTTTCTGGATCCGGAAGTTGTGGCGTTCGTATTCTTTGGCGAGGGTGGTGCTGTTGATGAGGCCGTCGACTATGCCGTTTGTGAGACCCAGAAGTCCCGGGGCGTAAGGGCCGTGGGGGGTGAGGTATTCGGCCCGTGAATAGATGGTGGTACTGCCTTTTAGGATGGAACGGAACAGCCTTGGTGTAGTTTTCGACACAGATCCGGCGGTTGTTGTCAAAGTCAGCCTGTGTGCTGCGGACTGCCTCGGGGTTGATGTATGGGGTGGAGTGGCACAGAAACATTCCCAGGTTGTGGAACAGCGGATAATATACCGGCTCGGCAGGCTCGGCCATCTTCCTTATCCCTTTGATGAAATACCGGTAGGCCTTCACGTTATCCCCGGCCTCCATGGCGCGTAATGCCAGCCAGTTAAACAGAAACGGCGATGCCTTGTCAATGTCAGTTTCGATAAAGTCCACGGCCAACTGTCTGTTTTCCATACAGTTTATGAGCATGAGGGCCGTCGCCTGAAACTCGCGGGGCGTGGCATTCCCGCCGGTGAGAGCCATGCGCATGAGGGCCCTCCCGGCGGCGATATTGTCGTCAATCTTTTCGAGTGTGCGCAATGTCTGGCGTTGTGCGGTGTATACTGCGTTGGGGCCATTGCCGGCAAACTGTCGCTCGATATTGCGGTAAACTGTTTCGGCCGAGTCACGCATGAGCGTCAGCTTGTCGAGCATCCTTTCCCCTTGAGTGTATATCGCCCGTTTCTGTGGCGATAACGTCGCGAGGGTCTCGAGTTCGGCATGAGCCTCTGTGCAGGTGCCGCATATCAGCATCAAAAGTATGGCAAGTATCTTATGCGTTTTCATTTTGTGGTGATCAGCAGGGGTTTGTGGGCGAAAGTAGTGCGGCGTAGGGTGGGGCGCTGGCGTCCCCGGCTTGCCTCGGGTACTTTGGCTACGGCATATTCGAGAATCTCCTCGAACGACAGTGAGCCGTCGCCATCGCTGTCGGCGTTGTATTGTCGGGCCGCGTTTTTCTCGGCGCCCTGCCGCAGATAATATGTGAAGAGGCCGTTGTTCCAGTCGCCGCCTTCCATGGCAACCTCGGTGCCCGACGCCGAGCTGACGGTCATGGCACCGGCCGAGGTGTTGAAGTCGACAAAATGTTGGTGCAGAACGTTGTTGATGCGGTTGATCTCTACGGTGCGTTCCTTGAGCGAGGCTCCCGCGCCGCGGAACACTATCTGACCCGTGTCGCCCCCGAGGATCTCGGTGTTCATGGCGAGGTAGTCTTCCTTGTCGAACGCGCCCGAATGACATGCGTCAAGTATGATATAGCGCGCCAGCGCCTGAGAGCCGTTCATAGTGGCGGCGAACTCGTCGGCGGTGACGCCGCGTCCGGCGGGGTTGGCGAAGTCCATGTCCCACGTCGCCAGCCAGTAGTCAAGGTCGGCGTCGAGCACGCCGTGCCCGGCGTAGTAGAGTATAAGGGCATCGTCGCGACCGGCCTGAGCAAAGAACCGGCTGATACGGTCGAGCGAGGCCCGGTCGAACTCTCTGTCGCTGATTCCGAGCACATGCACCTTTCCGGGGCGCGATGATTTGCCCGAAATCATGGCTGACATGTCGGCGGCATCCTTGTCGGCGTATGTGAGGTCGTATGTGGCATCGCTGTACCTGGATACACCCACGGCCACGACATAGAGGTCCTGGGTTTCGGGTTCGGCAGTGCAGGTGATGTGCATCTCGTCGCGCAGAGAAACGGCGCCGTGTGCGTTTTCGGCGCGCAGTGTGATCTGGTTTGCGCCGGATGCGAGCGGCACGGTCACGGTTTTTGTCCAACTGCGGGCGCCGGATACATCAAGGCCCCGGTCGCCGTAGAGCGGCACGCCGTTAAGTTCAAGCTGTATGTTCCTGAGAGGGGTTTCGGCGTCGATAGCCGAGAGGTCGAGTGTCACCGACCGGGCATCGGTGACGGTGCCAAGGGATTCCTTGTTTGTTATCGCCGCTTCCGGGATGTGATAGCTGTCTGATAGCATGGCCGGGGTATAGCCCCGGCGTTTCAGCCGTTTGAGCCACGCCTTGCGGGCGATGGCAACGTCAAGCGAATCGGCGCCGAGACGTTCGAGTATGATGTCGGGGCGGTTGGCGCGCAGCTCGAACTGGTCGAACCGGTATGCCTCGTTGTCGCGCGAGAAGTGTACCTTGTCCTGAAGAGCCGCCGTGGCGGTGTAGTATCCGTCGGGGGTGGTGAGATAGACCTCGCCGGGCGCGATGAAGTTCATGCGCACAAGCGGAGCGAGTGTGGTGGTATCCCACACGATCAGGTCGCCATGATAGCCGAGCGAGTAGAGGCGTCGTCCGTCGGCGCCGAGTTGCATCGACACCACACGCGAGTCATGTTCGCGGGCGGTCTTTACGGTTTCCCCTTTTTTCAGGTCATGGAAGAAAATGTTGCCCGTTGCCGAGCCGCATGCCACTATGTCGCCCGGCAGAATCTCGATGGATTCGATGGTCTCGAATATGTCGCGGGAAAGTTCGATAATCTTCTTCTCGCCCAGCTTTTTTCCGCCGTTTAGCTTTACAACTGCCGGGGCGATTTCGGTGATCACGGCATACGACTCGTCAGGAGCGATGCGGATGTTGGTGATGTCGCAGGTGCCGTCAAGGATGTCGAGTACCTTCTCTTTGTTGGCGTCGACGAGCATGAGACTCTGTTTGTCACCGCCAACCACCCCTATGAGCACACGCTCCTTACCCTTGGCGCCGAACGGGCGCGAAACGACGTTGGTCTGCTGGCCGTCATAATAGCCGTTGGGCGTCTGTGACATCTCGGGGCGCAGGGTGTACCGTCCGCCACGGCCGGTGAAAGTGCCCTCCCAGCTTGCCACATAGCGTCTGCCGCCGACATCAGTGAACCCGAGTGCGGGGCCGGCTTTCGCCGACACAGTTTCCGACCGGATGAACTCACCGTCTGTGCTCCACTCAGTGATCTGCGGGCCGTAGCCCCCCATCACGACGGTGCCCTGCGGCGTGAACCGTGCCTGATAGCCGAATATGTTGCTGAAGGCACGTCCCGGTTTTGCCTCCCAGTCCTTGGGTTTGGGGGATTTCGAGGGATAGTCCGGGTCATATTTGTACCGGCCGTCGTTAATGTCGAGCCACCGCCGGTAGGGGAAAGTGGCCCTGAGCACGCCATGCTTGAGATCGAATATCATCGGGTCGGTGCCGGTGACTATCAGCAACGAGTCTTTGCTGTCTACGGCCAGCGCTCCGGTGTCGAACCGGGGGTAACCCCACCCTGCGAATGTCTCCGGATTGTTGACGATTGACACGTATCTGCCGTTCTCGAAGAGGAACTGCTGGTCTGACGCGTTCAGCAGTTCGGGCGCCTCGCGGCGGTGGGTTACCACCTCGCCGGTCTTCCAGTTCACGAGTATGCACTTGCCCGGCTGCGGGTCGGAATTCAATCCAAAGCCGTATAGCGGACTGTAGAAATATATAAGGTCGGGATCAGAAGGGTGAGGTGTCAGGTCACCGACGGGCGACTTGAACATCTTTATTATACGCATCGAGCGGCTGTCGAGAACCGAGGTTCCGAGCAGGCTCTCGGTGAAAATATATCGGCCGTCGCATGACGTGGAAACTATGAACGGGTCATGGCCGATGTTGGTCATGGGATGGATTTTGCCGGGAGTGTAGTCGTAGGCGTTTTTCCATCTGGTTTCCATTATGTTATAATCAATTTTGCCGGTATCGGCGGCGTGTGCCGCCAGAGCCGCTGTCAGTGCCGTGATAACGGTATAGAGAGTCTTTCGCATGGTGGAAGGTGTGGGTGGGAGAAAAAGAGGAGCTGTTTCAGGTGATAAGATCGGGTGGATGCCGGCGTTTCAGCGGCAGGTGCGCAACGGCGGGTAGAACGCGTTGGGCAGGTAGGTAAGTGTGTGGGTGTGCGGGTCGCCGGTGACTGCGGCTACGTCGAAACGCGGGCGCAGGCGGATGTTGCGCGAGCGCAGGTATGCGTCGGCGGCCGCGGCCAGGTTGCGTATCTTGCGCGGTGTCATGGCGTCGAGCGGGTTCCCGGCAGTGTCGCGGCGTGTCTTTACCTCGACAAAGGCAATCTCGTCGCCGCGTGTGGCGATGATGTCGAGTTCGAGGTGGTTCAGGCGCCAGTTGCGTTCGGCTATGGCATATCCCTGGGCCACGAGGTGGTCGGCGACGAGCTGTTCGCCCCAGTTCCCGAGTCGGTTGTGTTCGGCCATGGATGCGGGGTGTCAGGTGGTTATGTGTGTCAGAATAGGGTCAGTTGTGTTTCGAGCAGGCGGAATGTCATGCGGTGCATCGGCGTGGGGCCATGCTCGGCGATGGCGTGCCGGTGTGCCTTGGTCGGGTACCCTTTGTTGATTTCCCAGCCGTAGGCGGGATACATGGCGGCCAGGCGGCGCATCTCACTGTCACGGTGGGTCTTGGCCAGTATCGAGGCGGCGGCGATGTTGCCGTAGCGTCCGTCGCCCTTTACGAATGTCTGCCAGGGGAGGTCGCCGTAAGGCTTGAACCGGTTACCGTCGACGATGACGGCTCCCGGACGTGTCTTCAGCCCGTCGAGGGCGCGGTGCATGGCCAGGATGGAGGCGTTGAGGATGTTGATGTCGTCTATTTCGGCGGCATCGCACCAGGCCACCGACCATGCCTCGGCCTCTGCCTCGATAACCTCGCGCAGGAGGTCGCGCTGGCGTTCGGTGAGCTGTTTCGAGTCGTTGAGCAACGGGTGGATGAACCCATCGGGGAGTATCACCGCAGCGGCATAGACCGGCCCGGCCAGACAGCCGCGTCCGGCCTCGTCGCATCCGGCCTCGTGCCTCCCCGCTGTGTGGCAGCAGGGGAGCAGGTTATGGGTTTTCTCGGTTTTCGGGCGCGCCATCGGTTCAGAGGGGCTTGCGCCACGAACAGCGGCGGCGGTGCAGGCGGTTCTCGAAATACTGCCACTGATCCTGGACCTTGGCGTTGTCGGCCAGTTCGGGATTTGACTCGGCGTGCTTGAACCCGTGCTTGTTGTAGTAGGGGATGAGGTCGGCGAACAGCAGTGCGTTCACGCCCTTGTTCTGGTATTCGGGCTTGACGGCGATAAGCAGCAGGTCTACGGCGTCTGATTTGCCGCGCAGGGCTTTGAGCAGATGCACCCACCCGAAGGGGAAGAGGCGTCCGCGGCTTTTCTGCAGCGCTTTCGAGAACGACTGTATGGAGATGCCCACGGCCACGAGCTTGTCTTCGGCATCGACAACGAGGGTCACCAGATCGAGGTTGAGTATGCCAAGATACATGTCGATGTAATACTGTATCTGCCGCGGGGTCAGGGGACAGTAGCCGTAGAGTTTGTCGTATGCCTCGTTGATGAGCTCGAAGAGAGCTATGCCATATTCTTCTTTTATCTTTTTGCGCGAGTTGTATTTCTTGATGCGCAGATTGTTGCGTTTCTGTACGAGTTCGGCTATGCGGCGGTGTTTCTCGGGGATTGCGTCGGGAACCTTTACGTAGAACTCTACCCATTCGGCCTCTTTCTCAAAACCCATGCGGCGCATATGGTCGGGGTAGTAGGGGTAATTGTAGATGGTGGCCATTGTGCCGGTCTCCTCGTACCCTTCGGTGAGCATCCCTTCGTGGTCCATGTCTGTGAATCCGAGAGGCCCGACAATCGAGGTCATCCCTTTCGAGCGGCCCCAGTCGCCGGCGGCCTTGAAGAGTGCGTCGACAACCTCGGCGTCATCTATGAAGTCAACGAACCCGAACCGCATCGACTGCCGGCCGGTGCGTTCGTTCTCTACCGAGTTAATGATGCCTGTGATGCGTCCCACCGGCTCGCCGTCGCGGTAGGCCATGAACGACTGCGCCTCGCAGAAGTCGAATGCCGGATTGACCGACGGGGTGAGGGTGTTCACGTCGTCCATCACCAGGGGGGGCACGAAGTAGGGGTTGTCCTTATACAGGTCTATGCCGAACTTTACGAATTTTGAGAGCTCTTTCTTAGTGGGATTTACGGGTCTTATTTCAACAGCCATGGGGCGGTCAGTGGATGATTGTTGTACTTAATGATCGGTTTATCGGTTTGTAGGTGCCTGTCAGAGGGCGGGCTGTTTCCAGCAGAACCAGCCCAGGATGGCTATCATCACCAGCAGGAAAGCGATGGCCACAACGTAGAGGCGTTTGTCGGTCTGCCCCTGCAGGGCGCTGCGCAGCTCGAACGAGTCGCGGTAACGCTTGTCGGCTCTGGGTGCCCGGCACCTGCGCGCCACGGCGCGCAGGCGCGGGTTGGTGTCGCCGGTGGCGTCAAGCACCTCCTCAAGCACCTTGCCGTAGTCGCGCAGGTCGTCGGCCGCGGCAGCCGGGCTGAGCTGGCTGTGCTGGTCGAACCCCACGTCGATGATCTTCAGGTTGCCGATGTTCTCGGTGAAGATTATGGTTTCGGGCCTGATGGGGTGGTGCACGATATGGTTCTTCTGTATGTAGGCTATGGCGTCGAGCAGACCGTATATGACCTTTTCCTGGACTTCGGGCGTGACTTCGCCCTTGTCGATCATCTTGCGCAGCGACGTGCCGTAGACATCGTCGGTGATGATGCACATTCCGAGTCCGGGCACCTCCTCGAAATCGTTGATCATCACGATGTTGGGGTGGCATAGGTTGTAGCGCACGTCAAATTCGCGCTCCATCATGGCACGGTATTCGGGGTTGTCGCGGAACTCGGGCCTTAGGGTCTTGAGCATGACCCATTTGCCGTGTTTTTTTGCGGTATAGACTTCGTAGAACTCCTCGTCCCATTCGGGCAGATGCTCAAGTTCGGTCCATTTTTCGGTCTGTGACATTGGCGGTGGCCGGTTACAGGGTTACTGGTTGTTGTTGTGCGCGCGTTCGGGCGCGTTGTCGAAGTAGAGTATGTGCTGGCGGTCGTTGCCGGGGAAGGTGAACTTCACCGCGATGACATCGCCCACGGTGGTCCTGCCTATGATCTGATCCACGCCGAAGACGTTGCGCAGCAGAAAGTCGATGTCGCTGCTGTCGGTAATTATGAAGGGTGATTCGGCCGATGTGCCGCGGCCGCTCTCGAGAATCGCGCTTGAAAGCATCTCGCAGCGGTTGCCCAGTTTCAGGGCTTTCATGGTGTCGACTTTGCCGTCGGCCTTGAGTTTCTCGGCGGCGGCCAGCGCGTAGAGGTTGAGTTCGAGCGAGACGGGGTCGTCCACCAGGGCGGTTTCGGCTTTCGACAGCGCGGCGGCATAGTCGCCTGTGGCGTATGTGCGCTCGATGTCTGAGTAGTCTTCGGCGGGATTGTAGCCGGGAGTAGATGGGAAACCGTAGTAGATGGTCGACATCTTGTCGGTCGAGAGGGTATGGTCACCGTCGACAAAGCGCTGCATCAGCTCTTTGTATTTAGCCGGGTTCATCGTCACATCTACTTTGACGGCGTTGAGGTCGACAGCGGCGTTGGCGCAGAAGATGGCGCAGATGGCTGTCATGAGCGATAAAACTGTTTTTTTCAAGACTTGTATGGTTTTAATGGTTAGAGGGAATCATGTCATTGAAGGGGATAGCCGACGGTCTCCATGATGGCACGGGGGATGTCGGTGTTGTCGACCAGACGTGACAGTTTTTCCGAGCCGTTTCCGATAGCGAATACCGGCACCGCCGCGCCGGTATGTTTCTCGGAGTGCCAGGCCACGCCGCCCTTGTCGTTCACCAGTGTGTAGACGCTCTTGGCGAAGGCGTTGAAACTGGCGTAGAGGGTATCCTGGTCGGGCACGCTGTCATGGCTTACGAAAATCCGCGAGAACTCGTCGCGGAGGGCGTCGGTTTCGGCGTCGGTGAGCTGTACGGTGCTCCAGAGGCCGAGGTTGCGGGTAAGATATTCTTTCATCTCCTCCCACTTATAAACCTTGCCTGACCGCAGTATGTTCATGCAGTAATCTGAAAAGGCCTCTTTCGACACGCGCTGACCGGCGAGCGCTCCGATGTTGGTGGCATAGCCGGTGGTGTTGTTGCCCACCGACATGCCCCCCGTATCGTGGTCGGCGGTGACTACTATCAGGGTCTCGTCGGGATGGCTGTTGTAGAAGTCGAGCATCAGCCGTATGGTCTTGTCGAAATTCAGGGTCTCGACTATTGCGGTAGCGCCGTCGTTGGCATGGCATGCATGGTCTATGTTGCCCCCTTCGACCATCATGAAGAAACGGTCGGGTGTCACGCGGCTCAGATGCGTGATGCAGGCCTGCGTGAGACTCGGCAGGTCGAGTGCACCCGGTATGGAGTCGAGGGTGTAGCCTACGTTCCAGTTGCGCTCGGTGAAAGGGCTGAGCACAAGCACGCGGTCTTCGGTGCCGGTGATCGAGTCGAGTCCATGCACAATCTTCATGTTGTTGGCGGCGAACTCGTCGAGCAGACCGGTGGGGCGCCCCTCCTTGTCGGTGATGGCGCGCAGACCCGCGCCGGCGGCGAACTGATAGCCCGATTCGGCAAGCTCGCGCCCTATCTCGCGGTAGAGGTGGCGGTTGGGCTGGTGGGCGTAGAATGCCGCGGGGGTGGCGTCGTCAATGGCCACGGATGTCACCAGGCCTATGCCGAAACCTTTCTTGAACAGTATCTCGGCCATTGAGGTGACCGACACGGTGTCGGGGTTCATGCCCAGCATGTCGTTCTTGGTCTTGTAACCCGAGGCCAGGGCGGTGCCTGCCGCCGACGAGTTCGTGACGTTCGACGAGGCCGAATGTGTTGTCGAGAGCGAGGCCACAGGCATCGACATCATTGCCATGCGGGTGGTGTCGCCCAGTACCTCGCGGGCATAGAGCGAGGCGTTGATCACCGCCGCCGGGCCCATGCCGTCGCCGATGCAGTAGAAGATATATTTAGGAGCCGTGGCGGCGCCTGCGAGAGCGGCTGATGCCAGTGCGGCTGTGATGATGGTTGATTTGAGTATGTTCATGATCAGGATTTATGGTCGGTAAAGTCTTGTGATCGGCTGGCGGTATTGAGTGCGAGCATCGGGTCGATGAACGACCGGTCGTTGCTCAGGCGCGGCACCTTGCGCTGGCCGCCGAGCTTGCCGGTCGTAGCCAGCCAGCGGTCGAACAGCCCGGGAGCGGCCTCGGTGATTTCGAGGCGGCTCAGGAAGATGTCGCCCGAGCGCTTGGCCTGGTAGTCGGAGTTCTCGGTCTGCAGTGCCCGGTCGAGGATGTCGGCGAACTGCTCCATGTCGGCAGGGCGCCGCCCGAACTCCACAAGCCACTGGTGACGGCCGCGGGTGCGGTCGCCGGCATATACGGGCGCCACCGTATAGTTCAGCACCTCGGCGCCGGTGGCGCGGCATGCGCTGACAAGGGCGGCGTCGGTGTTGTAGACCATGACCTCCTCGCCGAAGGCGTTGATGAAATGGCGTGTGCGCCCGGCTATGGTTACGGTAAGCGGTTGGGTTGACTCGACACGCACGGTGTCGCCCAGGCGGTAGCGCCACAGACCGTTCGACGAGGTTACCACAAGCTCGTATATCTCACCCTCGCGGGCCTCCCACACGGGGATGGCCTGCGGAGTGGACTCGGCCCATTCGCTTTCGGGGATCAGCTCGTAGTATGTCTCGGTATTCATCAGCAGTTCCATGGCCGGGTGACCCGGTCGGTGCTGAACGCCGAAGAACCCCTCTGAGGCGTTGTAGTTCTCCCAGTAGTGCATGCGCGCGGGGTCGGTGATGCGGTCATACTGCGCGCGGTATGGGCCGAACGCTATGCCGCCGTGGAAGAATACCTCGAGGTTCGGCCACACGTCGTGTATGCTTGCGGCACCGGTGGCGGCAAGAACCCCCTTCAGTACCGTAAGGAACCAGGAGGGGACACCCGACATCGAGCGCACGTCGGCTTTTGCCGACGCCTCGACGAGCCGCGGCAGTTTCTCGTGCCAGTCGGCCATCAGGGCTACCTTTTTCGAGGGGATGCGGAACAGGTTCACAAGCGGGTTGATGCGGTCGATCAGCGTGGCCGACAGGTCGCCGACACGTACACCGCGCGGCAGCCCGGTGAGCTCGTTGGCATAGCTGCCGCCGAGTATGAAGTTCTTCCCGCCGAAGACGTGGCTGTCGCCATAAGCCTCGAGATACGAGGCCAGCGAGTATGCCGCACCGGCGTAGTGGTTCCCCTGCAGGGCGTCGCCGGTGACGGGCACATATTTGCTCTTGCCGTCTGAGGTACCCGACGACTGGGCGAACCGGCGGCACACGCCGGGCCAGAGCACGTCGCGTTCACCGGCGACCATCCGCTCGATCAGCGGGCGCAGGTCGGCATAGGTGGTCAGCGGCTGGCGGGCGAAATCGGCCGCCGTGCGGATGCGGTCAAAGCCGTGCTGCCTGCCCCATTCGGTGCTGGCGGCACGGCGCGTGAGCGTGGCCAGCAACCGCTCCTGCGACTGCCGGCACGATGCCTGGGCGCGTTTCTCTGCCTCGGAAATCCGGTGCATGAACGGCCTGCTGACCCCTGTGAAATCAATCATCGGCTTGAAATAAACCTTGAGATAAACCTGTTTCGGCGTTAATGTGACTGTATTGTCTTGCGGCCCGTCTGCCGACAGAAACCGCAATATCATGCAAAATTAGCAAAAAAATCGCTGACACACCCCACTCACCCCCATAAATCCCGGCGAAATCTATGATATAATGATTATTGTAGAGTATATGTATGACTATTCTGCCTCCGCCAGCATGCTTTACATGCCTTTATGTATGCCTGACATTCCAGTACGACTTTCCAACAAATTCTTTTAATTACATGTTTCATATATTGTCATGAGTGAGTTGAATACAAGAAAGAGTCGGGCCATGAAAGTCTATGCCGCAAGTGCTGTGGTATTGGCTGTGATGTGCATAGTCAATGTTCCGTTCTGGTGGTTTATAGCCGTTGGAGTGGTGGTGATCATCTGCGGGTTTGCGGTTATGCGGGATGCAGTGAGAAATGGGCGCCGCCGTTTTGGCATGTGTTTTTTTATGATTACACTTCTGGCCGTATGTGGATTGATTCTGTTGCGTGCCTGGATTGATGAGGGCGCAGGATAATCCGGTTATATGTGTAATAATGATAATTACTGAATTTTAGACAGGTCATGTCATGATGTTCAGGTATTCATTGTAGGGTCGCTACACAATGCTATTAACTTAACAGATGTGGGCGTCTGAAAGACGCTGATTTCTTCATAA
>CALJBF010000358.1 GCA_938027385.1 uncultured Porphyromonadaceae bacterium
TCTTGTTGTAAAGGCTCTCGAAATTCAGACGGCCGTCAACCGAGAGCGACGACTGGTTGGCAATGGTGTTGCCCACCGAAACACCGTCGATGTCGGCGCCGCGATCCCAGCGGTATGTGGCGTTGTATGATGCGTTGGCCGTTATGAAGTCAAGCACCGGAATGCGCGAGAAAGGCGCACGGTACGACGCCACGAACGACTGGTTGTAAGCCCAGGGGGTACCCAGCGAGCGAATCGACTGCCATACGGTGTCTTTCCACTCCTTGTATTGGTCGGGGAAGAGCTTACGGTTCACGGCGCCGACGGTCTCCTCGATACGGGCCGAGGTGTTGGAGTTGAACGAGAGATTTATCGATTTTGTGAGGTTCCAGGTAATCTGGAACTGGCGGTCCCAGAGGAAATTCTTGCTGACCGATACCGGGAGCTGGAACATCACGTCGGCCTCGGAACGTGTCTGCTGTTCGTAGTAGTAGCGCGACATGTTGGTGAGGAACGATATGGTGTTGGGCAGATAGTTGATCTCCCATTCCTTGAAGAATTTCAGATTCTTGTTTTTCGACTTCAGCCAGCCGAACGGTTTCAGCCCCTTGATCATCGGCGAGTAGTTGTAGGCGAACGAGCCGCGGTAGTCGTTGGTGTTCTCGTACTCGGTCACGGGGTCGGTCTTCGACTGTTTGTTGAACGAGAAGTTGAATGTGAAGTTAGCCGGATCCCAGGGCATCGGTTTGGGGGAGCGCACGTCGAATTTCAGGCCCGAGATCGAGAAACTCTTTATGGTCGAGTTCTCGACGGCGAAACCCGAGATTGAGTCGCGGGCATGCTTGTCGGGGGCGTCGTCGAGGGCGTCCTTAAGCAGCACATCCTGGTCGAGGGGGTTGTACTTCGGGGTTGTCTTCTCTTTCGACACCGAGTAGTAGATGGGCGCGCGCAGTTTGGCTTTTTCGGGGAGGAAACGTCCCAGATCGGCCTGCACGGCGAAGTTGTACTGCTCGTAATCGTCGAGACGGCGGTTGTTGAGGCTCTGGTCTACGCCACCGAAACCGGCGGTCTCGCGGTGCGTGGCGAAGTTGAGCGACGCGATGTCGCTGACGGCCAGATTCACGTTTGCCTTGGCGGCCCAGCCGCCCGCTTCGTCGAAATCGGTAACCTTAAGCTCGTTGACCCAGACGATACCGTCTTTGCGGGTGTTGGCGTTGTTGCGCACGCCCACCAGGAGCACACGCACGTCGCTCAACGAGGGGTTGCCCATCACAGCCATGCGGTTGCGTTCGTTGTCAGGGTCGCGGCCGGTATAAAGGGTGGCATACCCAACACCCGAACCTTCGGTGTTTTTGGCGCGGTTACGCTCTTTCTTCAGCTCGACAAGATTCTGGAGCTTGAAGTTGAGGAAGTTGTTTATCGGCCATACCTTCTCGCGGTCGGTGGGGAGGTAGTTGTTGTATTTGTCGTGCGGAGTGAGTTCCAGAGGAATCTCGTATTCGTAGAAGTTCTGCTTAACGTCGCTGCCCAGACGCACGAACACCGACAGCTCGCCCGAACGGAGGTTGGTCACATCGTCAATCAGCGATTCGCCGTGAACCCACATCTGCATGCGCTTGTAGTTGCGCAGATCCTGCTGGGTGTCGCGGTAGACGGCGCGGGCGTCGCCGGCGTCGAGGCCGGTAACCTTCAGCGACATCGACTGCTCGTTGAGCTGCACGATCTGCGACTGGCCCGGATCGGATATACGTGTCACGCCCGGGGGGAGCACATAGTTCACCGGCTCGCGCGAGGCGTTCTCCTCGATGTTCACGACCGATACGTCAAGGTCACCCTCGGCAGGAGCGTCACCGCGGGTATTGAGGTTGAAGTCGTATGTGCGCCACTCGCCGCGCACAAGCTCAAGCGTGGCAAAACGCAGGTGTGTGGGTTTCTTGAAACCGGTCATGAAGATACGGGCGAATCTGATGGCCGAGAAATCGTTGATCGAGCCGACGACCTTCTCATAGGCGCTCAGGGGTATCTTGAACTGGTACCATTCAACGGGGTCATCCTTGCCGTTGCGGGTTATGGGGTACGACACCTGCTTGTCGGTGATGAAGTTCTTGCCCACGACAAGATCTTCGGGGCGGATTGACACGCGGTACTGGAAATAGCGCTCGTATTCGTTGAGGGTATTGTCCTGGTTGATATCCTCTACATCGGGCACGCTGCGTGAGCTCTGGTAAAGGGGCTCGGCCACATCCTCGGGCGCCAGCGAGTTGCCCTCGACACCGTTGTAGCGTTTGTAACGTTCGAGAATCGAGAGGCGCTCCTCATCGTAGTCATATCCGCGGAAGAAGTGGTAGTTGTCGCCGGCGGGGTCGTTGAAAGGGGAGAACTGGTCGTTCTGCATCCGCTCGACAGTGGTGGCGGGGAGTTTGGCACGGAGCTGGTCGAGGTAATCGCGGTAGCTGTCGAACCCGAACTCGTCGTCGTTGCGCAGGCCGTCAAGGCCGACATCCTGCACCAGACGCGAGCCAGAATTGTTGTCGAATGCGTATGTGAGCGAGTTCTGCGACGATACGCGACCCCAGACGGTATTCTGAAGGAACTGGTCGTTGCCATCGTAGGGGATGCCGTTCTCGTATGACTTGAGACCGTCTTTCAATATGTCCTCCGAGACCTCGCCGAAGTTGATGTACAGGTCACCACCCTCGAGATTCGGATTCCCGGGGTCGAGGAACGGGTTCATCATCCAGAACTGCACATAGTCGATGTTGGCCTGCTCGAAGTTGGTGTTGTCCATCTTGCGCATGATGCCGCCCCAGCGTTTTTCGGGGTTGAGCAGGCGCCCTTCGTCGTCGATGTTGGTGGCGTCGAGGTTGTAGGGGCCGCGCTCCTCGGGGTAAAACGAGAGGTTGAGGGTCTGAATGGTGGCCGACTCGCCGTATGAGAGCTCTCGGCCGGGGAAAATCTCTTTGGAGGTGACTTCGCGTACGTAAGGATTCGACTGCTGGTCGAGGTCGTTTTTCAGATAGCCGGGGCAGAGCGACGAATTCTTGTCGGTGAACATGCGGTCTATGTAGTACCAGTTCAGCAGGGCGCGGTTCTTGCCGTAATCCACGTTGTTAGACAGCGCCGCCTCGGGGAAGAGGGCGCCCTGCCCGGGATCGTAGGGTGTCGACGCCAGCTGCCATGCGTATGGCGAACGGAGGTCGATGCCCGACTGCGACGACTCGAAATCGTCGATATACGAACTGCCGCGGTTCGAGCCTGATTTCTGCTTGTGGGGCACGAGCTGGGCGAATTCGGCGGTGAGGTTTAGGGTAGAGGGGGCGGTGGCGTTTACGGTAGGTATCTTGTTCAGCAGGTTTGTGAGCCACATGAATTTGGTGTTGTAGCTCAGGTTGAAACCGAACATCGAGTTGTTCACGATCTCGTCGCCGATATTGACCTTTTCGGTCAGTGCCTTCTCGGAGAAGTGGAGCACGGTGGCGCCGATATTGAAATTCTTGTTGAAGGCATACTGCAGGTCAAGGCCGAGCAGAGTCTTGCGCTGGGTCGAGAAGAGCGACTGGTTCTCGAGTGTCACCGAGATGCTCTGGCCCGAATCGATAATCGACTGGTTGGTGATGGTGACGATACCCATCGAATAGTCGACGGTATAGTCTGAGTTTTCGGTAAGCTGCACGCCGCCGGCCATGACCACGACCGAACCGCGGGGCACGTTCATGGCGTTGAGGCGGATCTGCGAGCCGCCTGACGACTGGTACGAGCCGGCAAGTATGAACTTGTTCTTGTCGGCGAACTGACGGGCCACCACCTGAGTCGAGTCATACAGTTCCTTGTAGACATATTTCTCGGCGATGGCGGGGTCGCCTATCTTCTGTTCGAGGTGTCGGCCGAACGGCTCGGCCACAGGGAATATCACCTTGCCCGACGATGCCAGGATGGTGTAACCCTCTATGAAGTCAAAGAAACCGTCGGGGTTCGACTGCTGGTTTGAGTCGATACGGTCGAGGTTCATCACCTGCAGCAGCGGCTGGTTGCTCAGCCCCGGAACGGGCAGATAATTGATTCGTGTGCCGGTGGTGTCGCTCAGATACTTGATCTGGAGCTTGAAGTTCTGTTTCTGCACCTGATACGCCCCCAGCGAGTACACGTTCTTCATCATCAGCCGCCACATGGGCTGGCGCGGATCCACAGTGGTGCTTTTCAGCATCTTCAGGTAAAGCGACTGCGCGGTGGTGGTGATGTCGCTCGAGAACTCGCCGACCTGATATACCTGGCCGTTATAGGTGTACTGATAGGCCACGGCGAGCACATCATCGGCATTGAGCTGTGTCTTCAGCGAGATGTAGCCGAGGGTGGAGTTGAGAGTGTATTCCGATGAGCTGAGCAGACGGGCGCTCTCGACCTTCTCGAAGTCGCGTCCGCCCTCTATGCCGTAGGTCCTGAGCGGTTCGAGAGCCTGTGTGACCTGGTTGATGTTTCTGGCGTCGGGGTACTGCTCCTTGATTACCGAGAGCAGGTTGTTCGACTGGTTTGACGGAACGGGTATGGCCGGGTTGGTCTGCCAGAACGGGTTGGTCAGGAACTCGCCCTCGCCGAGGTCGGCGAATGACACGAAGTTTCGCGACTGGTCATATTTGCCACCCTTGTTGGTGATCCAGACCTCGATTCGGGTGATGTTTATGCCCGACGATACGTACGGCAGTTTCGATGCGAAACGGTCGTAATTCTCGTAGAAATACTGCCCCAGGAAGAAGTGGCGGTTCTGGTCGTACTGGTCGGCGTTGACCGAAAACTCGGTGGCCTGCGAACCCCCTTTGGTGTTGACGGTCTTCGATTCGGAATTCTGCTGTGACACCAGCGCCGTGGCCGTGAGTTTGCCGAACTGCAGCTGTGTCTTAAGACCGAACAGCGCCGTGGAACCCCTGATGAGCGACGACCCAGTGGTGAGCGACACATTACCGGCCTCGATTGACTTCACGATGTCATCCTCCTTGCCCTCGTAGCCGAGCTTGATGTTTTTCGAGTCGAAGTCAAACGTGGCGTCGGTGTTGTAGGTCATGTTGAACTTCATGCGGTCACCCACGCTTGCGCCGATTGTGGCCTGGATCTTCTGGTCGAAGTCGAAATAGGTCTTGCGGCGTGAGTTCACCGAGAGCGAGGGGTTGTCGGTCTTGTTCGACTTGATACCCATCTTCAGCTGTACCGAGCCTTGTGTCTTAAGCTGCACGCCGCCGGGGCCGAATATCTTCTCAAGCGGCCCGTAGGCGAAGTTCATGTCGAAGATGTTGAACGGCTGTTTCTCGGTATTCTCTACAAGCGCCTGGTTGCGCTCCTGGTAATATTCCTGCAACTGACGGCGCAGCTGCCAGTCGTTATACTGTTTCTCGTTGAGAATGAACGGTGTGGTGATTTCAGTGTCGCCAACGCGGGTGCGTATGACATAATATCCGGTAGCGGGGTCATATTCGGCCACCGTCTTGATGTTGTCGGGCGTGGCGAGGTCGCCGGCAAACTGATCTTCCATCAGCTGTCCGTAATCCTGCGGCACTGTCTGCGACACGCCGAACGGCATCATTATGGAATCGGCAGCCGAAAGCGGGCCACCGGAAACTACGGGAAAGGGGGGGGGAGGTGTCAGTCCGCCACCCGGCGAACCCGCCGTGGGTGTCTGCGCGTGCGCGAACCACGAGGGGCAATGAAACAACACTGCGGCCACGAGTATGAGAATACCCGCGGCACGCATAATGTTATGGTATATTGTCGGCTTATTGCGTAACAAATCGGCTTGATTAATGATTACACAGTAATCCTGCCTGCCGGTCACTTCCGCCGTCAGCCGCGCAGGGGGCGTCAGAGCATAGCCAGCGCTTTCTTTATCGCAGACTCTACGGTCTCGTCTGACGATGCCATGAAAATCCTGTCAAGGGCTTTCTCGGCGGCGGCTTTCGTGTAACCGAGCATGGTAAGGGCGGCCAGAGCCTCGTCGTAGGCGTCAGACCGCGACTGCATGGCGCGGACGGCACCCGACTGTGATAATAACGGTACCATACCCGCATTTATTTTATCGCGCAGGTCGACAATGATACGCTGGGCGGTTTTCGCGCCGATTCCCTTTACGCTTTTCAGCGAACGCTCGTCGCCCCCGGCGATTACGGCCGAGAGCTCGTCGGGGGTCATCGCCGACAGTATGAGGCGCGCCGAGGCCGCGCCGACACCGCTCACGCCGATAAGCAGCCTGAACAGCTCGCGTTCGCCCTGCGTGCAGAAACCGTAGAGTTCATGAGTGTCCTCGCGGATAATCTCCTCGACAAACACCTTGACCTGGGGCTCTGCTACACCCTTCAGGCGTGCGTCGTTGGCGGCTTGGTTCA
>CALJBF010000359.1 GCA_938027385.1 uncultured Porphyromonadaceae bacterium
CGCCGATCAGCAGGCGCTTGGGGTCGGTGGACAGGGTGGTCTTGCCGGTGCCGGAGAGGCCGAAGAAGATGGCGGTGTTCTCGCCGTTCATGTCGGTGTTGGCCGAGCAGTGCATCGAGGCCATGCCCTTGAGGGGGAGGTAGTAGTTCATGATCGAGAACATACCCTTCTTCATCTCGCCGCCGTACCAGGTGTTGATGATCACCTGCATGCGTTTTGTGAGGTTGAAGGCCACGCATGTCTCGGAGTTGATGCCGAGTTCCTTCCAGTTGGTGACTTTGGCTTTCGATGCGTTGAGCACCACGAAGTCGGGCTTGAAGTTCTCGAGCTCTTCGGCGGTGGGGCGCACGAACATGTTGGTCACGAAGTGAGCCTGCCATGCCACCTCCATGATGAAACGCACGGCCATGCGGGTGTCTTTGTTGGTGCCGCAGAATGCGTCTACAACGTAGAGGGGTTTGTCAGAGAGCTCTTTGTCGGCGATTTCCTCGAGAGCGTCCCAGGTAGCGGGGGTGATGGGTTTGTTGTCGTTCTTGTATTCGTCAGAAGTCCACCAGATGGTGTTTTTGGAAACGTCGTCCATGACAAAGAATTTGTCTTTGGGCGAACGGCCGGTGTAGATGCCGGTCATCACGTTGACAGCGCCGAGTTCGGTCTCCTGGCCTTTCTCGTAGCCCTGGAGATCCTGGCTGGTCTCGTCTTTGAAGAGTTCCTCGTAAGAGGGGTTGTGGTAGATCTTGGGAGTGCCGGTGATACCGTACTGGGTTAAATCAATCTTGCTCATTTGTTTTGTATGTTGAGTTTGAATATTTGCGTCTCGCGGGGCCTGTCCTCAGGTCGGATTGGCCTTGTTTATCGGGTGCAAAGATACGTTTTTTTTCAGGAACGGCGTAACATTAAGGAAAAATTTCCATAATGGTTTGTTTAAAAATTCTTAACCGGGTGCCGCGTATGCCGGGTTGCCGGCGCAGAGGTCGGGCATCCGGTATTTCAACGCCCCCGGAGCGCTGTTGGTTCATGGTACAGGGGCGTGCCCGGCCGGGCACGCCCCTGTGTGGTTCAGAAGTTTTCAGTGCGGGTGCGGGTGTCACCCGCGGTTGTCAGTGTCATTCCACGGTGCAGACTGCCACGCGGTTCCAGTTGTTCTCGGTGAAGAGGTCGCCGATACCCATGCCCTTGGCCTCGATGCGGCTGGCGTCGATGCCGTAGCGCTCCACGAGGTCTTTCTTGACAGACTCGGCACGGCGCTGGGCCAGTTTCTCGTTGAAGGCGAGCGAACCGTCTTTCGAGGCATAACCTTTGACGGTAACCTTCGAGTTGTTGCCCTTCATTTGCTCGGCCACCATGGCTACGTTAGGCTGCTGGTTGGGCAGAATCTCGGCTGACGAGATGTTGAAGAACACATAGCGGATGTTGTTGAGCTCCTTGACGACTTTCTCGACAGCGGCCGGACGGCGGTTGCAGGCGTCGAGCTGTGCCTGGAGTTCTGCGATCTGGGTCATGAGGGCGGCACTGCCTACGCCACAAGCCTCGAGGTCGCCGCGCAGGGCGTTGATCTGGGCGTTGAGGGCGTCGACCTCGGCCTGGTCATACGGGCGCACGATCACAAAGCTGTGGGTGCCGTTCGAGTTGCCGAAGTGATAGGTGAGGCCGGCCTGCAGTTCCACGTAGGCGTGGTTGGAGTCGTAGCGTGCCTCCTGCCCGAGGTTGGTGGTGACGGTCGAGGCGTTCATGTTCCACAGGATGGCGGGTTTGAGCGAGAAGGTCCAGGCTTTCGATTCGCCGAGGTTGAAGTTGAGGTTCAGCCCGACCTTGGTGCCCCATGAGTTGCCGTCGTTGGCCACGCGGTGGGGATAATAGCTGTGGAGCCAGCCGGTACCGGCCACAGCCTCGATTTCAAAGACACGGGGAGCGCCGGCGTAACCTGCGAAGGCGTTCATCAGGTTGATGGTACCGAACACGCCCACATACTGGTGGTCAAAAGCGTTGGCCGATTTCAGACCGCTCCACGATGAGGTGTTGACAGTCCACTCGCCCTCTACGCCGAGACCGAATACAGGCGTGATCTGTTTACGGAGTTCAGCACCCACGATGCCGCGGGCTGCTTTGAAGAAACTGTAGTTCTCCATCGGAGAAACCATGCCACCCTTGAGGGTGAACGACCAATTGTCGGTGAACTTGCTGCCGGCAACAGTAGTCTGAGCCTGAGAGGCAACTGCACCCATGGTGAGAGCAGCCAGAAGGATAATTTTCTTCATATCGGTAAAATAAATGGTTGAATATTCGTGAAAATTGTCAGACGGAAGTCCTGGATTTTCAATGTTGATAATTGATTAAAGAACTGTATGTCACGGGCCTCGTCGGCCTTTAACATTTTAACTTAAAAATCGACGCCTGTCGCCCGGAGACTGGTAACCTCCTTTCCCTCATTTGGTTGAAACGTCGGCAAAGTTAAAAACTTATTAACGGTTCACCAAATAAATTAACAGAAATCGGTTTTATCTTTTAAACAACCTTTGGGGCGTCAAGGTTTTTGAACCGGTATGAAATATCTGAAAAGTTGCGTTTTCTGCTTGTTGTCACATGATTTTTTATCCCATGTTTGCTCTATGGAAAGCAGTGTGCCTGCGGGCATGAAGTTTCTGAGCGAATCGGTATCGGCCTCACCGGCAAGCACATATCCCGCCTGCGCGAGCATTGCCGGGCGCGAATCGGGGTCGATGCCTGTGATGCGGTCGCCGCTGTAGAACCCGGCGGTGAAGTAGCGCAGGTCCTTTATGGTCATGAACCCGTAGACGGGCGTTTCCCCCGGCACGTTCGCACTGATATATTCGCCTATGGCATGGTCGCTCTTGGGATTGAGCGCCACAGGCTGTATGGCGGCCATGAAGACCCAGTAGACCATCAGGGTGTCGAGCACGGTCCACTGCACGGTGGCCGCGGCGTCGCCGCGGGCCAGTGAACGCATTGATCCGGCCAGCCATACAAGCACCGCCACGGTTACAAGCAGGCTGCCGATGCCGAGCCCACGGGCTTCGGCGATATAGACGGCGGCTTTACCGGTGCCCGCGGGAATGAGCCCCAGCATGGCGGCACAGGCGGCCAGGCAGGCCAGTATTCCCACCCCGGCCATGAAGAATCCGAACACACGCACGGTCTTTAGGCTTACGGCCGACAGACGGCGTATCAGCATGGCAAAACCAATGGCCATGAAGGGGTACATCGGCAACAGGTAGACCGAGCGTTTCGACTTGGGTATGCAGTAGAACACGAAAATCACTGCCGCGGCGGCCACGGCCAGGAGCTCGGCCGGCGGCAGGGCGCGCAGCCGGTTCCAGAAACTGCGGGCGCGGTCGGCGAACCGGCGTGCGGAGACGTCGGAGCGTGCGGGGAAAAGTTTGCGCCACGAGAACAGCGCGCCGAGGGCGAGCAGGGTCCAGGGCGCCCAGCCCCACAGCAGGGTCAGGAAGTTATAGAGGAATGTGTGCTCGTGCGAGCCGTATGACATCTTGCCGAAGAACCGGCCGAAATTCTCCTCCATGGCCAGGTCATAGAATTCCTGGCCGCCCATGCCGTAGGCTGCGGCGTACCACATTGCCGGGAGTATCAGCGCCAGCACGCCGTACAGCGTGAGCTGCAGAGCCGAGGGCCAGAAACGGCGCCCTGTAAGCAGCAGCCACACAAGCAGCGAGCCGCAGGGGAGGAGCATCCCCACCGGTCCCTTGGTGAGCACGCCGCCCGACATGAGCAGTATCGCCGTAAGCGGCAGGCGCCACCAGGTTTTCCCCGACTCGTAATGGCGGTAGAGGCTGAGTATGGCCATGACGATAAACGCCGTAAGCACCATGTCGACACGACACGAAGTGGCGGCACGGTGCACCTCGAAGGCCGTGGCCGTGAGCAGGGCGCCCACCATGGCCACCGCCATCGAGCCGCGGCGCGCGTAGAACCTGAAAAGGCACACAATCATCACTATTGCGGCCAGTGCCGAGGGCAGACGGGCCAGGAACACCGTGACATGGCCGCCGTTCAGCCACCCTAAGGCGGCGATCATCCACGCCAGCATGGGCGGCTTGTAGGGTATGTCGGCCCCGCAGCTCACGGGGAGAATCCAGTTCCCCTGGTTGAGCATCGACACCGCCACGATGGCCTCGCGCGGCTCGCCTTTGGTGTTGAACAGTGTAAGGCCCAGGAAGGCCACAAACGTCACAAGGAGCAACCCCAGCAATACCAGAGTTGCTCCTGTAAGGGAAAATTCTACGTTGCGCGAGCGCATGTCGGTAAGTTGAAACGAGTTATGGATTTGTCAGGTGTCAGGTCAGTTGCCGAACGAAAGGGTCGTGTAATAGCGGCCGTGGAGCGGGCTGAACTGTATGGTGACGAAACGGTTGTCTGCGCCATACCAGGTGGCAGAGATTATTCCGCCGGCGTTGGTGGTCTGGATGGGCATGCCGTACTGGTTCATGAACACATTGTAGAGCGTGTTGTAGCGCGACATGTCGTAGTAGGCCGTGGGATATGTGAACTGCGAGCCGTAAAGCAGGCCGTTGTTGTAGTATAGCGCGGCCTCGGGCCAGATCAGGTTCATCTGGGGCACGTTCGAGAGATACACCACGTTGTTGCCGTAGTTCACCACATTGTAGCCCGAGTTATACAGGGCATTGAGCGAGAAGTCTATTGTCGCGCCCAGCGTGATGCCGAGTATGGTGCCGAACGATGGGCCGTAACCGGGACGGTAACGCCACGATGGTGGAGGTACGGGGCGGTGCCAGTTGTTGAAGAAGGGCACCGGATGCCGGTAGCCGGGGCGTACCATCGGGGGGCGCTGGTAGCCGGGGCGGTGTGGAGGCGGAGGCGCGGGCCGGTCGTAACCGGGGCCGTGACCGTAGTGAGGGCCATGGCCGTTGCCGGGCCTATGGGCGTTGTTGCCGCCGGGGCGGAAACCGTTGTCATGTCCGGGGCGGTTGTGGTTGCCGTTGCCGACGTTTCCGTTGCCTGGGCGGTTGTTGCCGTTATGGTTGCCGTTGTTCACATTGCCGTTGCCTGGGCGGTTGCCGTTTCCGTTGTTGTTGCCGGGCCGGAATCCGTTATTGTTTCCCGGACGGTTGTTGCCGTTGTTCACGTTTCCCTGGCCGGGGCGGTTGCCGTTGCCGCCGGGACGCACTGCGTCTGCGGGGCGGGTGGAGTGCATGGGCTCCTTCTTGACGGCCTGTTGCTCGCGTAGCGGACGGTTGGTGACGCGTTCGGGGCGGTTATTCTGTACGGGGCGCTGGGGCCGGTTGGTGTTGCTGTTCTGGGAAGAGCGCGACGGTGCCTGCGAACCCTGTTGCGATGTGTGGGACTGGCGTCCGCGGCCTTGAGCCTCGGCGACAGGAGCTGTGAGCAAAGCCAGTGCGGTGGCCGTCGTGGCGGCCAGCGAGGCTAACGTTTTCAGGAATCTGTTCATATCGCTGAGAGTATTAAGTGTTGACCCGGTTTCGGGCGTGTCTTTAATAATAAGAGCGTTTACCCCTGAAAAGGTTTAATCACAGCTGAATTTGGTGGGGCAAGCCCGGGGGTGGGAGCTTTTAAGGGTCTTTAGGGCAGTGGAGAGGCTGAGTGCCCTAATGTCCTTAAAGACCTTAAAGACCCTGTTGTTTAAAAGACCCTATTGTGGTTGTGGTGGTGGTTGTGCCCTCAAATGGCGCGGGGCGGCCGGGTTGGCGCGGGGGCGCCATTTGGGGGCGCGGGGTTATTTCTTGGCGGCGTCGATGTCGCGCAGCAGGGTTTCCACGGCGGTGCGCAGCTGGGTGTCCTCGCCCTTGACGATGGTTTCAGGCGAATTGGCCACGCGCACGTCGGGTTCAAGCTGGGTGTTCTCAAGGTAGTTCCCCTCGGCGGTGCGGTAGCCGATTACGGGAATGCCGAACACCATCGAGGGATCCTGCATGGTCACCCAGTTGACCGAGGTCATGGTGCCCGGTACGGGCATGCCCACTACCTTGCCGATCTTCTGGTGCTGGTAGACCCACGGTGTGCCGTGCGCGTTCGAGTAGCAGGGCTCGGCGACGAGCATGATCGAGGGCTTGTTCCAGCGGCGCGAGGGCATGTCGCACACATCCTTGCCGCGAATCTCCTGCGTGAGATATTTCTGACCGGTGAGCAGCGCCTCGATATCCTCGTGCATGCGGCCACCGCCGTTCCAGCGGATGTCGACCACCACGCCCTCGCGGTTGTTGTATTTGCCGAAGAGGTCGGCGTACATCGGGCGGAAGGCGTTGTCGGCCATCGAAGGGATGTGAACATATCCCAGGCGGCCGTTCGACCAGCGGTCGACATCGGCGGCGCGCTGGCGCACCCAGCGGTTGTAGAGCAGCGAATTGATCTGCGAGGCCGATACGGGGCGCACTACCTCGGAGAGTTCCGTGCCGTCGGGCAACGTGAATTCCACGAGGGTCTTCTTCCCGGCGATGTTGTTGAATATCGCGCCCAGGTCGGCGTCGGCGTCGATGGACTGGCCACCCACGCTGTTTACGATAGAGCTGGGTGTCATCTTCGACGCGGCCTTGTCAAACGGGCCGTCGGTGATGATCTCGTCGACCTTGAGGCCGGGGCCCTGGTATGTCATGTCATACAGCAGGCCGAGCGAGGCGGTGCGGTCGTCGGAGGCCGAGCCGTCGGGATAGTAGCGGCCGCCGGTGTGCGACACGTTCAGCTCGCCGAGCAGTTCCGAAAGCATCTCGGCGAAATCGTAGTTGTTGCTGATGTGGGGCAGGAAACGGCGGTAGGCGGCGGTCATTGCGGGCCAGTCGACGCCGTGCATGTCGGGACGGTAGAAACGCGCCCCCTCTTCGGCTGCCATGTAGTCGAACATCGCCTCGCGCTCTTTGGCGGCGTCGATGCTCTGGCGGGCGTCGGCGGTGATTGCGGTGAGCTTATCAGACTTCGGGTCGAGTTTCTGCATCTTCGAGCCGAGCAGGAACATCTCCTTGCCGTCTTTCGAGGCCTGGAGCGAGGTGCCCGACTTCACGCCGGTCTTCGACACCTGCTTGGGCTCGCGCTTGCGCAGGGGCATCTTCCAGAGGTCGTAACCCTTTTCGGGCGACGACAGGTAGTAGAGGGTCTCGCCGTCGGCGGTGACGATGGCGTCGCCGTAGCTGCCCGACTGCGGGGTCAGGCGCACGATGCGGGTGTCAATGCCCTCGAGTTCCACCACTGCGGGTTTCACGCCCTTGTCGTCATCCTTCTTGACATCCTTGTCTTTGGCGTTCTTTTTCCCTTTCTTATCTTTTTTGGCGTCGGCCTTGTCGCCCTCTTTCTTCTCGGCATCTTTCCTGGCGTCTTTCTCAAGGGCGTAGTCCTCTTCCGAGAGGCGGAACCTGTCGCGGGCCTCGCGGTTCAGGAATGCTATCATGATATCCTCCTGCGAACCCCACGAGGCGTGGTTGCGCATGCCGTAGCGGTCGGTGAAGAAGATTATGGCGTTGCCGTCGGGGGTGAAACGCGGGTTCATGTCGAAATAGCCCGAGTTGGTGATGTCAGTCACCTTGCCGGTGGCAGCCTCTACCAGGGCGATGTCGGCGTAGGGGTCGTGCATCTCGGGGATGTACTCTATTGCGAGCCAGCGGCTGTCGGGCGACCATACGAATGTCATCTCATCCTCGAAACCGGGGTTTACGGGGCGGTCGGTGGGGGTGTCGGTGCCCGAGGCGAGGTCGCGCACGGTAAGCTGGTTGCGGTTCTTCACGTAGGCCAGTTTCTTGCCGTCGGGCGACAGCTGCGGGTGCGAGTAGTCGTTGCCGTCGTCGCCCATGACGAGAGTCTCGGCGATTTCTGTGGCGTTGGCGAAGTTGGGGTCGGCTTTGCGTGTCATGGCAGCCTTGTAGATGGCCTTGCGGCCCGAACGCTCGGAGGTGTAGTAGAGCGACCGGTTGTCGTCGCCCCACGATACATGGCGCTCGGCCTGCGGGGTATGTGTCACCTGCACGGTGGTGGGATATTCCACCGAGGTGACGAAGATGTCGCCGCGGCTCTCGAAAGCCACCATCTTGCCGTCGGGCGAGACAGCCAGGTCGCCGTCAGGCGCGGCCTTGATGCGCTCGGGACGGGTGTATGTGTCGGTGGTCACGGTGATGTCGAGCTTTTCGGGACGGGCGGCTCCGCGGGCGGCGCGGTAGGGCATGGTGTATATCTCGCCGTCGTAGGTGAAGACGAGCGTGCCGTTGGCCGCGCGCGACAGGAAACGCACCGGGTGCGTCTTGAAGTCGGTGATGCGCTCGGCCTTGTCGGGTGCGTCGACGGGAATCGAGTAGACGTTGAATGTGCCGCCGTCGCGCTCGCTCAGGAAATATACGGCGCCTGTGACGGCGTCATACACCGGGTCGCGGTCTTCGCCGGGACGGTTCGTGAGGTTGGTGTGCGTGCCGGTGGCGGCATCGTAGCGCCAGATGTCGCGGGTCACCGACGATGTGTGGTGCTTGCGCCACTCATCCTCGAAACCTTTTACATCCATGTAAAGCATCACGTCGCCATCGGGTGAGAGGCTTATGGATTTGGCGGGGGTGCCCAGCAGCTGGCGCGACACGCCGGTGTCAGTCGACACGGCGTAGAGCTGGGTCATGCGTCCGGTGGGGAACATGGCCGAGGCTGTCGGGGCCTGGATTGCGGCCGAATACCATACCTCCTTGCCGTCGGCCGAGAAGGTCTCGGGAATTTCCGAGGCCGAGTTCGAGGTCAGGCGCCGGGCGGGGCCGCCGTCGGCGTCCATCACGAAGATGTCGAAATTGCCGTTGCGGTCCGAGGCGAACGCGATGCGGCGGCTGTCGGGGCTCCACACGGGGTTCGACTCGTAGTCGGGCGTGGCCGTGAGGCGCGTGGCGGCGCCCCCGGTGACGGGCACGGTCCAGATGTCGCCCTGATATGTGAAGGCGATGCGGGCGCCGTCGGGCGAGATTTTCACGTCGCGCATCCACAGGGGCGTTTCTGCGGCGCCCTGCAGTGCGGTGGCTCCGGCAAGGAGCAACAGGCATGTCTTGAGTTTTTTCATCTGATGGAGGTGGGAGGGGTTATGTAGTTTAAGGTTATGGAGTTTAAAAAGTCGAGAGAGTGGAGAGAGTCAAGAGAAATGTGGGTCGGTTTATTTTATGCGGAACATGTATGAGAGGGTGACAAGAATCGACGAACCGCGCGACGACGAGAAGTAGTCTTTCTTCGACGAGGGGAAGATGTTGCCCAGGCCGTAGTAGTAGCGTCCTTCGAGGGCTATGCAGTTGCGGCGCGCGATGGTGAACTCCACGCCGGCGCCTGCGGTGATGCCGTAGTCGAACTTGTTGGATATTTTCATGGCGAGCTGTTCGGTGCGGTGGCTTGCGGGGAATCCGGGCACCGACGCGGCGTTGGCGTAATCGAAACTTGATGTAATCTTTTCGCCGATCATGTAGCCGATCTGCGGGCCGAGGTTGAAGAACCCCTTGACCACGCGCGAGCCGAAGAAGATGTGCGTCATCACCGGCAGTTCAATGTAGGTGAGGCGCCGCTGATAGGCGAAGGGGTACTCGTCGTAATTCTCTTTCCATCCGCGCTGGGTGAGGTTCAGCTCGGCCAGCAGGCCCACATGGCGTTCCTCGGCATACCTGAAACTCACGCCGGCCTGGAACCCCTGCAGCAGCGACTCGCTGACCGAGGGGTAGAACGACGTGCTCGACATCGACATGCCGGCATGTGCGCCCACATGGATGTGGGGCTTGTAGTGCCGCTGGGCCGAGGCGTACAGTGCCGAAACGGCCACAAAGAGGGCCGCGAGCAGGATGCGCCGCACACTGGCGGCAAACGGGCGGGTGACGGGGCGCTGTGTCATCAGAGTCTGGTTTTTTCAACCCGGCCCCCCGGCAGGTAGTGGATGAAGAAGAGCGAGCGGTTCACCAGTCCGGCCTCGGACGAGTCTGACGCGCGCTCAAGGTGCAGGATGTTCTGCACACCTTCGAAATCGAGCAGTACGGGGCGATCGGTGTCGGCCTCGGCCATGGCGCGCAGGGCGCGTATGGCGTATGTGCCAGCATCGTAGCCCAGGATTCCCTGCGAGGGGATGGCGTCGGTCATCTCGATGCCGTACCAGCGGCGGTAGTCGTCGGCAACGGCGCGTGCCTCGAAGTCATCGGCCACAATGTAGAAGCGCGAATAGATTGTGGTGTTCAGGGCGCCGAGCTGACCCAGGGCGTCGCCGGTGAAGGTTACCCATTCGGGGTAGCCCCACAGTGCCATGGTGTCGTTGCCGAACGAGCGCTCGCGCAGATGGGCAATCGCGTCGGCATACCGGTTGAACTCGGCGGGACGACTGGTGTTGGGCACGAACACCACCGGCTGTGTGTCGGGCGAGATGTCGGCCAGGTGCTCGTCTTCGAGATTGATGTTGAACACCACCTCGTCGTATTCGCGCCCGGCGGCGTCGAGGGCGCGTTTCAGCGCGGCCACGAACTCGTCTTTGTCGGCGGCTCCG
>CALJBF010000360.1 GCA_938027385.1 uncultured Porphyromonadaceae bacterium
GCGACCGCACCTAATCCGGCTGTATGTGGTTGGACCCCAATTGGTAAGCGGTCGCTACATGTAGCGACCCTACAATGAAATGCCGAAGTGAGAGGAACGGTGGATAGTTGCGAGGGCAGGGAGAGGAGAATAGAGGCGACGGTGGTGGGTTTTACTCCATCAGGGTTATGCGGCCGTTGACGATGTAGAGGCCGGGGGTGAGTGTGGCGGTGTCGGGGGCACTGGTGAGGAGTTTCACCCCCTGGAGGTCATAGACGTTGTAGAGGTCGGTGCCGTCGGCTGCGGTGGTGTCAATGGCGGTGCTGTCGATGTCGATGAGGTCATAGGCCAGGGTGCCGAGGCCGATCTGTGCGGCATAGTCAACGGTATGGGTGCCGTGGCGGCTGTCGATGCGCTGTATCAGGGGCGCGCTGTTGTCGCCGGCGGTAGACTGGTGGTTGAACACCAGGTCGAGGCACGCCTTGTCGAGTGCCACGGGGTCGAGCGACGCCAGTATGCCGATGTCGTGCATCTGCGGAGCCGACGGATGTCCGTCGCAGTCACAGTCGACCGACAGGTTGTTCATCACGTTGATGTAGGCCACGTTCCCCTTGAAATAGTTGTGCACGGCCTGCGCGCGGCAGCCATTGATTCGAGGAATCCGTCCTGTCCGTGAGGCTGTTGGAAGAGATAGCGGGTGTCGTCGTACACGCCGGCGGTGTGTATCAGGGTCTTGCCGGCCGGGGTGGCGATGCCGATGCTCTGGTTCTTCAGCACGCTGCCGAAACCGCCCATGGCATGCCCCTTGAAGTGTGCAAGGTTGATGAGGTAGTCGTAGTTGGCGAGGTGACTGCCCACGCGGTCAAACGCCAGGTATTTGGTGTCGGCTACGGGGATGTCGATGTAACCCTCCTCGTCCATGATGTCGACCGTGGCGATGTCGTTGTAGCCGCGTTCGGCAATGGCGCGGCGATGGTTTTCGGTAGTCGAGCGGTTGCCGCCGTAGGCCGTGTTACATTCAACCAGGGTGCCGTTTACCTCTTTTACCAGACCCCCTATCAGCGCGGGGCTGAGCTGGTTTGACTGCGCAGACTCGCCGGTGCTGATCTTCACAGCCACCTTGCCTTCAGGTTTCACCCCGAGGGCATGGTAGACCTTGAGCAGCCCTTCGGGAGAGATGTCTTTCGTGAAATATACCTTGGCGCGCGGGGCCTCTGTCTGGCCGAAAGCCTGCGCTCCCACCGTTACCAGTGCCGCAATCAGTGTGATGATTCTGTTCATGTTCTTTTAGTTGGTTTTTCTGCAAAGATATGAACTGCCGTGTCATGACCGCTTGCCGAAACTGCGGTATCTGTTTCACTTTTTACCGGCACGCATGCGATTGTCTTGCGGCTTTTCGTTAAATTTGCCATAAAAACATGGAGATGATGACACAAAACCCTTCGATAGCGCTGACAATCGATGTCAATGAAAACGGGCACCCCGCGCCATGCAGTCCGTATGTATGGGTTATAATGATTGAGGGTGTCGACGGCTGTGCCGTCGATGTCTACTATTATCCGGCAGAGGAGGCCCGGCGCATGCTCGGTGAGTTCGAGGCCGAGGTGGCCGCGCACGGACTGGCGCAGGAGCTGTACGAGGCCACAGCATGCCGCGTGCGCGGACTTGACCGCGACGAGGTGCCCGACGCCATCTGCCTGGCGCTGAACCTATATTTCGATACCCCGGGTTTCGACCGCGTGGCTTTCACCCTGCGACATGACATAGATTTCGCCCTCACCACCGCCTGGAACGGCCACACCGACCGTTTCACCCTCTGCGCCGCCACCCGCGACATCACCCTCTGACGCGCCTGCGCATGTACCCCCGGTAGACTATGCAGCAATGCCCTGAACCCTCTCCACCCATAACAGTT
>CALJBF010000361.1 GCA_938027385.1 uncultured Porphyromonadaceae bacterium
GTTTGTTGTCCTTGTTCATATAATGTGTCTTTTTGAATTTCATTGTCATCTTTTTTTGAGATTACAGCAAAAACAGTGCCTAAAAGGCTGTGTCGGGCATGTCAGTCCCCATTCAATCTCTTATAAAGATAACAATTCCATTCGGGCGAGGGTTTAAACCGTTCCGGGCTGTCAAACAGGGCATAGACAGCCGACCCGCTCCCCGACATCGACGCATACACGGCGCCCATGTCAAGTAAAGCCTGTTTCACGGCGGCAATAGCGGGGTGAGCCGGGAAAATCGATGCCTCGAAATCGTTCTTGACAGCACCCTGCCAGCGCGTGACAGGGAGGGTGAGCAGTTCGGCCAGGGGGGTGGCCGGGACAGAGGGTGTCACCCCGGCGTATGCCTCGCGGGTCGATACCGACTCGTCAGGTTTCACAATAGCTATCCACAGCGGGGAGGGGAGACGCAGTGGAAATGCCTCTATATCGGTGCCGGTGCCTGTGCAGAGCGACACATTATTATATATAAAGAAAGGACAGTCGGCCCCGATGCGCGCCGCTGTCTCGGCCAGGCGCCGCCGGGGCAGTCCCAGGCCGAACAGCGAGTCGATGCAGGTGAGGGCGAACGCCGCGTCGGCCGACCCGCCTCCGAGCCCCGCGCCGTCGGGGATGATTTTCTCAAGATAAATGTCTACCGGCGGGAAATCCACGGTCTCGCGCAGAGCCTTTACGGCTTTCATGACCAGATTCTTTTCGGGAGGGCAGTTGACACCGCGACCGGTGACGGTCAGGGTGTCGGTGTCGCCATGAGCGGGCACGATTTCGAGTATATCGCACCAGGGCACAGGCATCATCACGGTCTCAAGGTCGTGGTATCCGTCGTTGCGGCGTCGCACTATGTCAAGCCCGATATTTATTTTTGCGTTCGGAAAAACTATCATGCGTGTAATTGAAACGTATCTGCAAAGTAACGAAAAAAATCACGAATACCCTCCCGATATGAAAATTTTTGGGTTACTTTGCAACCTAATCTCCGCCGGTGATGTCTAAGAAAGTGAACGGTCGAAAGAATGGCCGCCGAACCTACTTGGATAACTATTGCTTTAGAATGAAATGAATAGATTCAAACAAACCGCAATCGCAATGGCGCTGTCGCTGATGCCGGTCTGCGCAATGGCCGCCCCGGCGTTGCCTGATGCCCGCATGACAGCCGAACTGTCGTCTGACACGCTCACAGTCACGGTCTCGCGTACCGACTCTGTGGCCGGCGACAGCGTGATAATGTCGAAATCGCTCCCCGCGCCGCTGTTTTACGGCCCCGACGGCAAACTCATGGTGGTTACTGACGACGGTGCCCTCACTGTCGAGGAGCTCCTCAACGAGTATTATAATGAGGCCACCATCCAGATACCCACCGAAGAGTCTGACGGCCCCACATGGCCCATGGTGGCGGTCATCGCTATCTGTTTCGGGGTGCCCGGCATAATCGCCCTGGTGGCGCTGATACTGATTCTCAGGTTCCAGCGCCGCAAGAACCGTGAGCGTCACGATATCATACAGCAGGCTATAGATAACAACTATCCGTTGCCCGAATCGTTCTATACCCGTCAGCCGAGCTACCAGAATCAGTGCCAGCCCGGCGAGCCGCAGAATGTGGCGAATCCTCAGGGTCAGCCCGGCCCGGCTCCCGACATGCGTCCCGGCGTGAACCAGTTCTCGCAGCAGACCATGGCCCGTGACCCGCGCAAGCTCTCGTCGTCGATAACGCTGATCGGTGTCGGTCTTGCCCTGCTCATCGCGTTCCTCAGCATAGACAATCCCGGGGTGGCCTTCGTAGCCGGCGGTATACCGCTGTTCATAGGCGTAGGACGTCTGGTGGCCTACTATTATGTACCCGGCTATGCCGTGACAACCACCACGCGGCGCACGTTCCAGCCCCCGTTCGGCGCCCCGGGCCCTGTGAACGGCCCCGGTTTCAACATGCCGCCGCAGTATCCCGGTCAGCCGCAGGCGCCTGCCGGCATGCCTCAGCCACCTCACGCCGGTCAGCAGCAACCCCCCGTACCCCCGCAGTTCAATGGTCAGAATTACGCACAGCAACCCCCGTTCCCTCCCATGAACGGCGGCCAACCACAGAACTATGACCCCAACGCTGACAGGTGATCTGATATACGCTGACGAATCATCGAAAAAGCCGTCTGTCCCGCTGAAGATGAAAGGCAAGATCGAGGAGCTGAAACTGCTGGCCCTGTGCATGGCAACCGACAACCGCGAGGCTTTTTCGCGGCTTGTCGAGTTGCACCAGGAGGGGTTGCGCCGTTTCCTTTTCAACCTCAGCGGCGACGCCATGCTTACCGATGACCTTGCGCAGGAGACATTCCTCAAGGCGTGGCTGGGCATACGGTCGTTCAAAGGGCTGTCGGGGTTCCGCACCTGGCTTTACCGTATCGCGGTGAACGAATATGTGTCGTGGCGCCGCAACCGCCAGGCGGCAATGCTGGGCCAGGCGGCCGACCTTACTTCCCTGACTACGGGCGAACCTTCTGTCAGCTGCACTTCCGATGCCAGAATGGACGCGCAGACCCTGCTGGCCACGCTGAAGGATACCGAGCGTATGGTGACCATACTCTTCTATATAAACGACATGTCGATCAAGGAGATTACAAAAGTCACCGGCATGGCCGAAGGTACCATAAAGTCACATCTGTCGCGGGCCCGACGCAAGATGGCGGCAGTCAAATAATCAAGATCATGGATATGAAATCAGATAAATACAACGATATGGACAAGTTCGCCACGGAGTCTGCCGATGACGCACGGCTCTCGCAGGTGCTCAAGGAACAGCTGCCCGGCGCACCGCGTGACGACTGGTTCGTGCGCAAGACAATGAACCGTCTGCCCGACGTGCGGCATAACCGTGCGGCACGACTGTTCTCTACGCTGTGCTATGTGCTGGCGATTGCGGGAGTGGTGGCCGGATGCGCCTATGGGCTACAGATGTTCCTGGCCAATCCCGGGTCGCTCACATCGTTCCTGGCCATGATGGTGGCCCCATTGGCAGGACTGTTCTGCTTGGGTGTAATCGCGGCTCCGGCCCTGCGGCGCATCAGTGACTGACTGCTGTGCCGTGACCGTAGATATGGTTCAGGGCACGTATGAGCCGTGGTTCGAACGGCGCGTAATGGTCGCCGGGATTCCACTGAAAACAGGTGTCGACTCCGTGTCGCCTGATCGTGTCAACCACCTGCGGGGTGCATTGCCCCACGGTGGCAAATATCCTGTTTGACGAACGGGGTTCCTCGACCCCTAACGAGAAATATGCTTTGGCGCCGGGTGCCCTTGTGGCAAACGGCGCCTTTTCTATCCACTGCACGAACCCTTCGTACCAGAACGAGCCCGAGATGGAGATGATGTTGGCGAAAGTGGTGTCAGACATGAACTGCCAGGTGGCGAACAGACCCGACAGCGAGATGCCGGCAAGTGTGCGTCGGGCGCCGGTGAGGCCGAGTGCGTGTTCGGCGGCGGGGACGAGCGTGCCGGTGAGGCGTGTCAGCAGGTCGGGTGCGAAACCTTTGAACGGTGCTGTTCCCTTCGGCACTCCGGGCGCCGGCCACGGGGTGAGGTCGTTGTCCCAGTCAAAACCGTAGACATTTACGAACGACACCCCGTAGCGTGCCGCCAGCTCATCGAGCTTGGCCTGTGGCACTGTGTCGTTTGCAAGTATGTAGCACACTTTGTCGCCGCTCTGGCGCGCCGACAGCTGATATGAAAGCGTTCCCATAGTAACAGGTAATATTAGTGTCAGAGTTTCATCATGTCGTGCATCGGGCGGAATCCGGCGGTGCGGTATAGGTGTCGGGCGGCTCCGGTAGTCTCGAGGTATATCTTGCCGGCATCGCGTCGGCGGCACTCGGCCACAAGGTGTGCCACAAGTTCATGGGCCAGTCCGCGCTTGCGGTAGACGGGCCGTATGTATATGTTCATCAGATATCCGCAGAGCCCCGAGGGGTTATCGGGCGACGGCATCTCGTCATAAAAGCATACGGCACCGCATCCGGAGATGTCGTCGCCGTTCCGCACCACAAGCGCGTAATGCGAGCCATCGGCCAGGTGGCGGTTGTAATATGCGCGGTTGGCCTCGATAAGGCGGTCTATTCCCGGGCCGGAGGTGTCGATGCAGAACACGTCGGCAAGCACCTCCCGCCTGAGTGCGAGCAGTATGTCAGGGTCGGCGCATACGTCGAAACGTATGCTGTCTGAGGTCGTATTGAGGTGCGTTGTCATGATGCGTCGCGTTTAGTGCGTTCTGTCACGGCACCCTGTTTCATCACCAGCGGGAGTGCCCTGCGGTCTACCTTGCCCGACGGGTTAAGCGGCATCTGGCGCATCTCCACGAAGAACTCGGGTATCATGAACGGCGCAAGATACTGCGCCATGTAGCGCATAATGGTGTCGAGGTTCAGGCCGCTGTCGGCTGCGGTGAAATATGCCGTGAGGTAAGCCAGGCTGTCGGGGTCGTCATGCGCCACGACCGTACCGTATTCCACCCCGGGGCACGAGCAGAGCACATTCTCCACTTCCGCACACTCCACACGTTTGCCGAGAATCATCACCTGATGGTCTATGCGCTTGATAAAGGCAATGTTGCCGTCGGGCAGGCGGTAGCCCAGGTCGCCGCTCAGATACTGCCTGTGTCCGTCAGGGGCGGTGGCGAAGTTTTCGCTCTCGGGGCACCGTGTCACATATCCGGCAGACACGCCGTTGCCGCTTATGACAATCTGGCCGGGCGCGCCGTCGGCCACAGGCTTGCCGTCGGCGCCGATGATTTCCACGCCGACATCCTTCACGGGGGTGCCGATGGGGTAGGTGCCGTTTTCAAGTGGCTGAGTGCCGTTGCACCGGAAGTATGTGGCGCATACCGTGGTTTCTGACGGGCCGTAGGTGTTGTAGACATCTATGCCGGTTTCGATTATGCGGTCAACGTATGACGCCCTGAGCACATCGCCCCCGCTGATGAGCAGACGCAGCGACGGGGGGAGCCGGTCCAGACGGTTCAGTTCAAGCAGCAGGTAGGGGAATCCGCTGATGACTGTAACCTCGTTGTCGGCAGCGTACTGTCTGAGCGCGGGGATATTGTCATGTATGTCGGCGGGAGGGATGACGAGCGTGGCACCGTTCAGAAGTGTGCCGAACACCTCCTCGACAAAAATGTCGAATGAGCAGACCGAATACTGCATGACCCGGTCGGTGCCGGGGCGCAGATGGAATTCGTTGTCGAACGCGCGGGCGTAATGGCACACGTTGCCGTTGGTCACCACAACACCTTTGGGACGTCCCGTGGTGCCGGAAGTATATAATATGTAGGCCGGGTCAGCGGGGCTGACATGCGCATCCACCACCGGTCGCCTTCCCTGCGTTTCATCTTCGGTAAGGTTGCCCGGCACATAGACCGTGAATCCCTCGCCGGGAAGTGTGGCATGTTCGGCATCGGCGATGATGAGTTCGACGCCCGATTCACGCATCATATAGTTTATGCGCTCACGCGGGAACGACGGTTCGGCCGGCACGTATGCAGCTCCGCGCTTCAGCACTGCCAGTATCGAGGCTATCATCCTTACGCCATGGTTCATCACTATGCCCACGCGGTCGCCGGGGCGT
>CALJBF010000362.1 GCA_938027385.1 uncultured Porphyromonadaceae bacterium
ATTTTGTGGATTAGAAAATTGTGCGTAATTTTGCCCCGCTATTTCGGTGTCTCCGCAGGCCGCCGCCCCGCGTTAAAGCGGCAAACGGCTGGGTGACAGACCTCATGAACCGAAAACAAATCAAAACAACGAATACCCAAAAATGATCATCGTACAAGTTAAAGAAGGCGACAACATCGAGAAAGCTCTCAAGAAATTCAAACGTAAATTTGAAAAGACCGGCATCGTGAAAGAACTCCGCAGCCGTCAAGCCTTCGAGAAACCCTCTGTCGCCAACCGCAAGAAAATGATGAAGGCGGTTTACGTGCAGAAACTCCGCATGGTCGAGGAATAACTCAACGTTATTCCGCTACCGAGGCTTTTGCGTTCACATTTTTAACAAAAAAGTTGCAAAAGCCGAAAGTATGTCTTAACTTCGTGAATCGCCCCCGCGCAGAAACCACTCCGATGGTCACGCGCGTAGAAAGGGCGTAGCGCGAAGTACCATGCTGACAGAATCGTTTTTGACATATATCCGGTGTGAGCTGAATCTTTCGGCCCACACCGTTTCGTCGTATTCGCGCGACATCAGCGAGTTCGGGCGTTTCATCACCGGCGACAATCCCGACAACATTTTCGACCCCCTGACTGTCACTGCCTCAGACATACGTCTGTGGGTGGCGGCCTTGACGCGCCGTGGCCTGACGCGCCGCACCATACGCAAGAAACTCAGTGCACTGAGCTCGCTGTTCCGCTATCTGACACGCATGGGGCGGATGTCGGCCAATCCGGTAGCCGACATATCCCGCGCACGCCTGCCGAAGACACTGCCCGTATTCGTGCGTCAGGAGGAGATGGCTGAAATTATCGACGACGCCCCTGCAGCCGACAACACACCTGCGCCTTTCGAAGAGGTACGCGATGCCTTGATTGTGCTGATGCTGTATTCCACAGGGATGCGCCGGGCCGAGCTGATCGGCCTCCGCGATGCCGACGTCGACCCCGACAAGGGCGAACTAAAGGTGCTCGGCAAGCGTAATAAAGAGAGAATAATCCCATTCGGCGACGAGCTCGCCGACGGGATACGGCGCTATCGCGAGGCGCGCCGCCGTGTCACCGGCATGTCGTCGGAAGAGAGCTTTTTCACCCGTCCCGACGGGCGGCCGCTCTATCCGATGCTCGTTGAACGTGTGGTGCGCGACGCCCTGCAGGGGCACACGAACGCCTCGCGGCTGTCGCCGCACACCCTGCGCCACAGTTTCGCCACCGACATGCTCAACAACGGCGCCGACCTCAGGGCCGTGCAGGAGCTGTTAGGGCATGCCTCGCTGGCCACGACGCAGATCTACACCCACATAACCTACCGCGAACTTCAACAAAACTATCAACAGGCGCACCCCCGCGCCCATAACCACAAACAAAAAGGAGGATAAGACTATGGAAGTACGTATTCAAGCCATCCACTTTGACGCCAACGACCGCCTCGTGGAGTTCATCAACAAGAAAGCCGAACGTCTTCAGCGCCATATACCGGCCTTGACAAGCGTTGATTTCAAGCTGTCGGTCGTCAAACCCGAAACCGTCATGAACAAAGAGGCCGTGGTGACGGCTCTGGCTCCGCAGGAGGAGTATGTGGTTACCAAGGTGGCCAACTCTTTCGAGGAGGCCGTAGACCTCTGCCTTGAGGCTGTGGAGCGCATGGCCGAGAAGAAAAAAGACAAGAAATGACGGCCCTCAGGCCACTCATCCGGCCCAACCGCTGAGACACGCGCTGAAATGCCGAAAATATGTTGTACAATATGTGACCGGCACGCATAGACTGACGTAAAAAATCGTAACTTTGCGTCGCGGATTCTCCCCCGTCGGGAGTAATCCGCGACGCTTGTTATTAAAAACAGTATTTAATTCGTTGTAATTTTGTCGCAATGACAATCGACAGACCCAAACTCTGGCTCCGTGCCAAAGACTATTTCTTTATCGTGCTCGGCGTTGCCCTCTACGGCTTCGGTTTCTGTGCGTTCATCGCCACGGCGCCCGACAAGGTAGTTATCGGCAGCATGGCCGGCGTCAGCCAGGTGGTCGACATGATCACGTGGGGGTCGTTCGGATTCCATGTGCCGTATTCGGTCACGATTTTCACGGCCAACGCCATACTGCTGCTCATAGCCTACCGGATTGTGGGCCGCACATTTGTGGTACGCACACTTGTGGGGGTGATATTCGTCACGGTGGTGTTCGCCATATTCCAGCCCCTGTTCAAGTTCCAGCCCGTAGAGGGTCAGACGTTCATGGACATCATAATCGGCGCCGTGCTCTGTGGCGTGGGGCTCGGACTGGTGTTCATTCACAACGGCTCGACTGGTGGCACTGACATCGTGGCCGCCGTGGCCTCGCGTGTGAGCAACGTGTCGATAGGGCGCGCCATGGTCTATTTCGACTTCATGATCATCGCCACCTCGGTGGTGCTCAAGTTCTTCTATATCCCTGATTTCGACTTCCAGGCTGCCGTGCCGGCGCTGGTCTACGGTCTGGTGGCGCTGTTCGTCATCCCCTTCGTCACCGACATGATGATCAACACCAACCGCATGGCCGTGCAGTTCACCATCTTCTCAACCAAGTGGGAGGCCATCGCCACCGCCATCAACAACGAGGCGCAGCGCGGTTGCACCATCATCGACGGCATGGGGTGGTACTCGAAGAAACAGATCAAGGTGCTGCTGGTGATGTGCCGCAAGATTGAGTCGGTGACGATTTTCCGCATCATAAAGTCTATCGACAAGGATGCCTTCATCACCCAGGCGCAGGTCAACGGTGTCTACGGCAAGGGCTTTGACCAGATTAAGCTGAAGATGCGCAAGCCGGGCGAGCATATCGAGCATCCTAACCTTCCTGACCCCACTTCAAAAGTGATATGACCCTGTTGCGACGACTCACCGCCTTTGCGGCGGTGCTTTTCTCCATTGCCGCGGCCACGGTCGGCGCCCGGGCCGAGAAACCGCAGTTCACATGGGACATCGACTTCGAGTCGGTGTTCGACAACCGCGAGGGCGACAACCGCTACACCGACACCAAGACTTTCTTTTTCACACGCCTGGCCCCGGAGGTGGGGCTCAGGTTCACCCCCTCTGACCGTATCGCAGGGGGAGCCGTGTGGTATCAGCCGCTCGACAACGACTGTGCCGGCTACAAGATCGCCCCGACGCTCTATTACCGGCACGACGGGGGCGCGCGCTCACCCTGGCGTTTCTCGATGGGCATGTTTCCGCGCACTCAGCTGCGCGAGCAGTTGCCGGCTTTCCTCTGGTCTGACTCGCTGACCTACACCCAGCGCAACATACGCGGCGCACTCATGCAGTATGTGCGTGACCGCGGTTTCCTCGATGCCTATATCGACTGGCGCGGCATGCAGTCAGAGACGCGCCGCGAGGCGTTCAACATCGTGGTGCATGGCCGCTGGCACCCGCGTGCCGGCAATCCGCTGTTTATCGGCGGCCACGCCATGATGAACCATTTCGCCCTGCGGAAGAACTCACCCTCCGACGAGCATATCACCGACAATTTCGTTGTCAATCCGTATGCGGGGGTGAACCTCTCGCACCGCACCGCCTGTGACTCGCTGATGGTGCGCGTGGGGCCGTTGCTGACCATAGAGCGCAACCGAGCCGATGACGACGGGTGGCAGACACCCGTCGGCGCCTGGGTTGAGGCGTTCGTGGCCTGGCGCTGGCTTGGGGTGAAGAATATGTTCTATTACGGGGGGCGGCAGTTCAGGAACTATGTGTCGTTCGGCGCCGAACTGTATCAGGGCGAGCCGTTCTTCCAGTCAAAATTCTATAACCGCACCGATATCTACGGCCGCATATACCGCAACCGGTGGGTTGACCTGCAGGCCTCGCTTGACTTCCATTTCGCCGACGGCTCGTTTATCTTCTACCAGCGGCTGATGGTGCGCGTGACCCTCGGCAACTGAGCGGGCGCCATAACCGGCTGACGGACGACTGACGTGGCGGCCGGACTGAAACCCGGCGCAGGAACAGACCGCTTTGTTTCATGGCTCCGCCGTTACCATACAATGCAGTTGCCATTTCATAACGCCGACCGGCCTGCCTCACTGAAATGCGGGGCAGGCCGGTCTGCGTTATGAAATGGTTTCGGAGGGCGTGTTTACTTCTTGAAACGTCTGGCCTGTTCGTCAATCAGGGCCTTGTCTGAGAAGTAATTGATCTTCATGGCGTCGCGCACCTCCTCAAGTGTGGTGGCGGCCACGGCGCGGGCTTTCTCAGACCCTGCGCGCAGAATCTCGTACACCTCGGGGATGCGCTGTTCCCAATAGGCGCGGCGCTCGCGGATGGGCACAAGCAGTTCCTCAAGCACGTTGATGAGCAGTTTCTTCACCGTGCCGTCGCCCACGCCGCCGGCCGTGTAGCGGTCTTTGAGTGTCTGCAGGGTGCCGAACTCGGGGGCGAAACGGGCCACCTGCTCGTCGGTGGCAAAGGCGTCGAGGTAAATGAACGGACAGTTGCCTTCGAGGTGTCCCGGTGAGTCGATAGTGAGATGCTCGGGGTCGGTGTACATCGAGTTCACCTTCTTCTTCACCTCTTTGGGCGTATCCGAGAGGTAGATGCAGTTGCCGAGCGACTTCGACATCTTGGCTTTGCCGTCGGTTCCCGGCAGGCGCATGCACACCGCCGAGTCGGGCAGCAGAATCTCGGGCTCTACCAGTGTGGGCCCGTAGATGTTGTTGAAACGGTTCACGATCTCGCGTGTAAGCTCGATCATCGGCGCCTGGTCTTCGCCGGCCGGCACCGTAGTGGCCTTGAAGGCCGTGATGTCAGACGCCTGGCTCACCGGGTACGAGAAGAACCCCATCGGAATCGATTTCTCGAATCCGCGCATCTGTATTTCGGTCTTCACGGTGGGATTGCGCTGCACGCGGCTCACCGACACCAGGTTCATGTAGTAGAACGCCAGTTCGCAGAGCTCGGGCACCTGGGTCTGGATGAAGATGGTAGACTTCTCCGGGTCGAGTCCGGCGGCGAGATAGTCGAGTGCCACCTCTATCACATTCTGACGCACCTTCTCGGGATTGTCGGCGTTGTCGGTCAGGGCCTGCGCGTCGGCGATCATGATGAAGATCTTGTCGAACAGTCCCGAGTTCTGCAGCTCCACGCGACGGCGCAGCGATCCCACGAAGTGCCCCAGGTGGAGGCGCCCCGTAGGCCTGTCGCCGGTAAGTATGATTTTTTCCATGTCGTGTCTTTTGTTTCCCGCAAAGTTACAAAAAAACACCCTAATATCATAGACATATATGCGGGCGGGGAGAAATGACGGGCGGGGAGAAACGGACGAGGCGCCGTGTCCGGTGGGGGACACGGCGCCTCGGCGCTATGGGTTACGAGCGGGGTTTATTCGGCTTTGCCGTTTGAACCGAGCACGTTTACGATTTTGTGCTTGTAGAGTTTCTCCATCTCGTCGCGGGCCGGGCCGAGGTATTTGCGGGGGTCGAATTCGCCGGGTTTCTCGTCGAATACCTCGCGGATGGCGGCGGTCATGGCCAGACGTGAGTCAGAGTCGATGTTGATCTTGCAAACGGCGCTCTTGGCTGCTTTGCGGAGTTCCTCTTCGGGGATACCGATTGCATCGGGGAGTTTGCCGCCGTGGGCGTTGAT
>CALJBF010000363.1 GCA_938027385.1 uncultured Porphyromonadaceae bacterium
ACATCATAAAGCAGAAAGACTCAGACATTTCCGACAAGAATATAGCACTCTATCCGAAGGATGCCGCCATCAAGCGTCTTGAAGACCAGTGCGATTCATTGCGCAAACAGCTTGAGGATGCCGAGTTCCGCCACTCGCAGACCCAGAGCGCCATGCGCGAGGAGATAAACCGCCTGAAGAAACTTCCGGCGCCAAAGCCTGCCGTGCCCGAAAAGTCCGACAAGTCCGACAAGTCAGACTCGTCGGACAGGTCTGACCAGTCCGACCTGCCCGGGAAACCTGACATGGCGCCCCTTGCCGAGCCTGTTTCGCAGAAAAACGAGGTGCCTGTCACCATCGTGGCCAAGGCGCCGGTGAGCAAGGCCGCCACGAAAGCGGGTTCCATAGATTACGCGCTCGACGACCTCCCTATAATCGAGACGCCGGTTGCCAAGCCCGCGCCCAAAAAGTCCGCGGCAAAGAGTGCCGCGAAACCCGAGAGGGAGAACGAGTCGGTTTCAGCGGCACCCTCCGTAAAACGCGAGCCGGTGAACGAGTTGCCATCAATCGACGATGATGCCAACTGGCTCATCCCCACACCGCCGAAAAAGACTCGCCAGCGTGCTGCCGATGCCACTGACAGCGATGATTTCGGCTACAAGGAACCGCCGCGCCGTCCCGAACCTGACAATCCGGCCCAGATGTCGTTGTTCTGAACATCCTAATGGTTAATACAATGAAAAAAGCAATATCTCTGGCTTTTGCCGCCATTTGCGTGTCAACGACCCTTTCTGAGGCCGCTGCTCCGCGCATCGACATGGCCGGAATCAAGAAATATGTCTATCCCGACAACCGCGCGAAGTCTGTTCCCTCGGCCTCATATATGCCCGACGGCGAGACCTGTCTGCGCGTTTCTGACGATAAGTCGCAGATCATAAGCTATGTCACCGCCACCGGAGCGCAGGATGCCGTGATTCTTGACCGCAGTAATACGCGCGAGAACAAGATGGGGCCTATCGACGGTTTCACCATCTCGCCCGACGGCTCGAAACTGCTTGTGTGGTGCGACAGCGAACCGATTTACCGCCGGTCGAGCCGCGCATCGTATTACATTTTCGAAATAAAGCGCAACATACTGCGTCCGCTGTCGAAACAGGGTGGTAAACAGCAGTCGCCGGTGTTCTCGCCCGACAGCCGCATGGTGGCTTTCGTCGTCGACAACAACATCCGCGTGCGCAAGTATGACTATGACACCGAGGTCGACGTGACCAAAGACGGCGCCCCGGGCCGCATAATCAACGGTGTGCCCGACTGGACTTACGAGGAGGAGTTCTCCACGGCCTGCTCCATGGCATGGGCTCCCGACAACTCCACGCTCTGCTATCTGAAGTATAACGAGACTGACGTGCCCGAGTATTCGCTCACGCTCTACGAGGGTTACTGTGACCCAGATGAGGCCTACGCGCTTTACCCGGGGCGTTTCACATACAAGTATCCCGTGGCCGGTCAGCCCAACTCGCGCGTGACCCTGCACAGCTATGACGTAGAGACACGTAAGATAAAGGATATCCCCCTCACGGCTCCCGGAATCGAGTATATTCCGCGCATAGGTTTCGGCGACGACGCCACACGCCTGATTGTGACCACGCTCAACCGCGACCAGAACCGAATGGAGGTATATTCGGTCAATCCGCGTTCTACCGTGTCGAAATCGATTATCGTGGAAGAGGCCCGCAACGGCTGGCTGAACCACCAGGCATACGAGGATATGGTTCTGCAGGACAACGGCATCGTACTGATGTCGGAACGCTCGGGTTGGAACCACCTCTATCGCTATTCATACGCCGGCCAGATGGTGCAGCAGATTACCTCGGGCGACTATGACGTAACCGCCTATTACGGCCATGATGCCGCCGGAAACGACTACTACCAGGCCGAGCCGCAGACCGGCACGCCCGCACAGGCTCTGAACCGCGTGGTGTGCCGCCGCGTGCAGAAGACCGGCAGGACCGAGACCCTTACACCCGCCGAAGGGTGGGCCTCGGCCGATTTCTCGCCGTCGCTGAACTATTATACCGTCAATTACAGCACCGCAGACCTACCGCCGGTGTACACGCTCTATTCATCGGCCAAAGGGAAAAAGGTGCGTGTCGTAGAAGACAATGCCGCCTATGCCGCGCGCTATGCCGGCGAGCCTAAGAAAGAGTTCTTCACCTTTGAATCGGATGGCGTGACCCTGAACGGCTACATGATAAAACCTGCCGGGTTCGATGTCTCGCGCCGCTACCCCGTGATCATGTGGCAGTACAGCGGCCCCGGGTCGCAGGAGGTAACCAACCGCTGGGCCATGGACTGGAACATCTACGCCGCCTCGAAAGGTTTCCTGGTGGTGTGCGTCGACCCGCGCGGCACAGCCGGACGCGGAGCGGACTTCCGCAACACTGTCTACCGCAATCTCGGCCACTACGAGACCATCGACCAGATCAATGCCGCGCGCTATGTGGCGTCGTTGCCCTATGCCGACGGCTCGCGCATCGGTATCTCGGGGTGGAGCTACGGCGGCTATGAGACACTGATGTGCGCCACTGCCGCGCAGTCGCCATTTGCGGCAGCGGTGGCCGTGGCTCCGGTGACGTCGTGGCGCTATTACGATACCGTCTATGCCGAGCGGTTCATGCTCACCCCCCAGCAAAACTGCGAAGGCTACGACCGTTCGGCGCCTGTGAACCGCGCCGCCTCGCTGGCATGTCCGCTGCTGATAATGTACGGCACGGCCGACGACAACGTGCACCCCGCCAACTCGATAGAGTTCGTGGGCAGGCTGCAGCAGGCCGGTCTTGAGTGCGACATGTTTGTCTTCCCGGCAATGAACCACTCTATCAACGGCTGTGACGCGCGTGCCGCCGTTTATGGCCGTATGGTCAACTACTTCTCGTCAAAATTGTTATAAGCAATAGCCTCCGCGTGGCTGTGCCACGCAGCGGGCGGTCAATGGATATGTGTTTATAATAATTTCTTAATTCAGCTCACACTTGATCTTGATATGGTATATCGCTCTCGGGAACGACGTCAAGGCATGTCAGTCGCCATCTTCGGATTGTGGCGCAACTGGGCCATTGGTGTCGGTTTCCTGACATTGCTTACTTTTGTGGCGCCGCTGCTTTCGCACGGCTGGCTTTTGGTTATGAATATCGCCGTATGGCTTGCCCTGCAGTGGATACGTGCCATTCTGAAACACCGTGAGGTGCCTTCGTGCTCGCGTTTCATGCAGGATATCTCCACCACTATACTGATAACCACCTGCATTGTGGCGTTTGTATATTTCGGCAGCCGCATGGGCCTGAATTTCAAGGAAGCTTCGGGCGAGGATTTCACACTCGAATCGCCTATGCTCATTGTGCTGATAAGTTCGCCCGTGGTGACTCTGGTTTCTGCCTGTTTCCTGTTTGCACGTAATGAGCCGCTGGTGTGCCAGCAGTGCAAGCTGAGGTACGGAAATGTCATAGAATGTGGTTTTATCGGGGCATTGTACCGACGCGAATGGCAATACCAGACACGTCTGCTGATGTGTCTCGGTCTCAGTCTTTCAGTCATTGTATGGGGGTATTATCTGCTACATTATGTAAATGTAAATCTCAACCGGTCAGACTATTTCTATTTCCTCTGGTTGCCGTTGGTAATATATGTGCTGACACTTATATATCTCGGATGCCGCTACTATTCGATATGGGAGATGTACTGCCAGAATGACGAGGGGCATTATGTGACCACTCCGGGTGCCACACGCCTGAGGTATCTGCTGATATGCCGCTACCATATTTTCATCAATCTGCACATGGAGGATGTGAAGTCAGGCATCCACCCCGGCGAGAAATGTTTCGACACTCCGGCAAAGGTACGCATCCCTTACCGGGAACGCGAGGACATCAGCGAGGCCAGGCGACTGTTCGAGTCTGTCACCGGTATCCACGGGGCCGACATAAGGCTGATATACAGCAGTCCCGATCCGGTGACGTATCAGAATATATTCCATTACTTCGCCTTTGTCGATGACGAGAATGTTGTAGATGGGTCGAAGATTCGTGGGGAATGGCTCACACTTGGCGAGCTCACGCAACTGATCAACAACCGGATGGCGTCGCGCGAACTTGACCATGAGTTCAGCCGTATATACCGCGTGGCCATGGCCTGGAAGACATACGACACCGAAGGGCGCCGCCTTTACAATATCAAGAACTATCGCCCCACTTTCAGACTGCGCGATCTCAGACACTGGGATGTGGATTATGATGACCCTACATGGCTTATGGTAGGCGAACATAACGAGGATACCCCGTTCTTCAGGTTAAACCGCTTTTTCAGACAACTCACCCATAAACTCAGGCTGTCGTGAACCATCGCCGCCCCATAATAGCCATTGTAGGCCCCACGGCCACAGGAAAGACCGGCCGCGCCGTGAGTGTGGCCCGCGCCCTTGACGGCGAGATTGTCAGCGCCGACTCGCGGCAGGTGTACCGCGGCATGGATCTGGGAACCGGAAAAGACCTTGACGAATATGGCGATGTGCGTGCCCACCTGCTCGACGTGGCCGACGCGGGCACAAAGTACAATCTATACCAGTTTTTGCGCGATGCACGCCAGGCTGTGGCCGACATCAGCGGGCGGGGGCATCTCCCTGTGATTTGTGGCGGTACCGGATTGTATGTCGAATCGTTGCTGAAGGGGATGTCACTCCCCGAGGTTCCCGAGAATCCGGCTCTGCGCCGGTCGCTCGCCGACAAGACTCTTGAAGAACTCACGGCCATCCTGGCATCCATGAAGGCGCTGCACAACGTAACCGACGTCGATACGGCAAAGCGTGCCATACGCGCCATAGAGATACAGACATACTATCTTGAGCATCCCGATGAGGCTGAGGCGGCCAACAATCCCGAACCGCTCGACGCCACGGTAATCGGTATAGAAATTGACCGTGACACGCGCCGTGACCGCATTTCCCGACGTCTGCGGGTACGTCTTGACGCAGGGATGGTTGATGAGGTGCGCGGTCTGCTTGCCTCAGGTATTCCCGCCGAAGATCTGATATATTACGGTCTGGAATACAAATTCCTCACACTTTACTGCATCGGTGAGCTTTCATACGATGAAATGTTCTCACAGCTTGAGACTGCCATCCACCAGTTCGCGAAACGACAGATGACATGGTTCCGCGGCATGGAGAAACGTGGCATACACATCGACTGGCTGCCGTATGACATGGAACCTGACGAGTTCGTCGGCAGGGTGAGACAGCTGTCGGGAATCTGATATGAACGCATCGCGCCAAATAATCAGCCTGCTTGTGCTGACAGCCGTTACGGGCGGCATGTCGGCAGCTGTAGTGGTGAGCGATACCATAATATCGCGCGGAGATACGTTGCGCGTGCCGTTTGCCGGCGCGGCAGCCGAGCGCTCGATTGAGGTCAGGGGCGCCACAGGCGGAAATACCCGGGGCGCGACCTGGTCTGTGACACTTGCCGACGGCACAGGGAGCGAACGTCTAAGGGCTACGCTCGGGTTCGGCAATATCAACGATGATCCGTTTTTCAAGCCTTACCTCAGACTGTCGGTAGATACAATAGTGCCGGGTGACGTATGGCACGAGGTGTCGTCGGCAGAGTTCACCGGCCATGTTGACCTGTATGGCGGGGCCAATTCACTCACATTCCGCCAGCATGACGGGCTTCTGTCTGTCGGAGCGGGGGGTGACCGCCTGATGCCGGGCGTCACGGTGCCATACGGGCATGATATCGCCTCAGCTACGGTGGCCGGTAGCCGCCGCCTGAAAATAGATTATGTGGCGGTGTCGTCGAAACCTGACAGGCGCCGTGCGCTCATGACCGGGTGGACTCCCGATTCGCTCGACGCATATCTTGCGCAGTCGCACGACCCTATGGAAGGGTACTGGAAATATCTCGACCGGGATATGGACGCCCGCTGGGCGCGTCTCGGCGGATTCTACCGCCTGGCATGTGTCAGAAATGCCGATGGCGGCTATGACCTGCTGTATATCGACGGGGCCGAGAACCGCCGCGGGCTATGGGTGCCCCTGATGAGGAAAGGAAGGCTGATGCCGACACGTTTCGACAGGCATTATGACCTTGAGTGGGTGACGTCGCGCCTCGATGACGCCGGCCCCGAGTGCAGTGCCGATTATTCTGACGAGCAGATACTGACGCTCAATCTGCCGCTGCATCACGCCGTAATACGCTTTACGCGCGAATAATCATCTGTTAGAAACTCTCGCGTAGCATAAGCCACGTAGTGGCGCAAGAATCCAGACTACTGCAAGCGCGCCGCTATGCGGCTTGTGCTTCGCGTTGATATTTATTATCAGCAGATTAAGGATGTTTATTTGACACCGATATATTCAAAGGCTCTAATCAGTCGATATAGCTGATTTTGCCGGTTTTGACATCGAAACTTATGCTGTTGTTCTGCAACGCCACGATATAGTTTTTTGAGTCGCGGGTGACGCGATAGACCTTGTTTAGCGATGTGTTTGCCTGAAGGAACTCGTAGAGAGCCGGGGGCAGACAGTCGAAGAGGAACTGCTGCGGCACCGTATTGCCGCATCCGTTTACCGAAATCCAGCTGTAGTCAGATGCCTTGAAGTTTATTGCCGCGCTGTTCTTGAGGCGAACGTATATCACGTCGCCCTCTTTTGTTATGTCTGAAATGGTTTCGCCCGGGAAATATTCGGCTGTGAATTCCTGTATTGACCGGGGTGCCTCGTTCCAGTCGTTGTCGCTGTCTGAGCATGCCGTTATCACAAGCACGCCCAAGATGACCGACAGAGCCATGGCGGCAATTGAAAGCAACAGTTTCTCTGATTTACGAGGCTGGATGATATAAGAATTGCGGCGTGTCATGTTAAGTTCTTTTAACTTTTAAACACGCCGCAATTGAATTTGTTGACACCCGGCGGCATTTTAACCGCTCACGGGGCACGTCTTTAACGTTTACACAGTTTCTTATTCAAACAGGTAGCTGTATTTCGAGAGGAGGTCGGTCAGCGCGGTGCCTTTGCGCAGGGGGGCCACGTTTATGCGTCCGGCGTCATATTTCGTCCATTGGTAGAGGTCGGCATATCCGCGTTTCAGCGATACATCGGCGCATTCAAGGGCTTTGGCGTTCTCGCCGGCCTGTGCGTAGAGGCATGCGGCCAGGTAGTGCGCCGCACCGTCTGTATCGGGTAGGGCGGTCAGGCGGTCTGCCCAGGCGAGGGCCTCATCCTTGCGCCCCGAGAAGAGCAGGGCGAATCCGCGATATGAGGTGAGCGAGGGTGTTTTCCCCTCTTGATCCTCGTCGGCGGTGGCGTCGACCAGACGTCTGTAGATCGGCAGAGCATTGGCCGGCTGGTTCATGCCGTCGGCGATGACCCATGCCTGCATGATGTAGGCGAGATAGTTCTGCGGGTTGTCCATGATCATTTCGCCGAAAATCGTCGATGCCTCGTCATATTTGCCGAGCTGATAGAGGCAGAGGGCCTGCTGTGTGCGGGCCTCGATGTTTGCGGGGTCGGGTTCGAGGGCACGCTCTATGTTGATCATGGCGTTTGCCGGTTTCCCCTCGGCCATCTGCACTTCGGCCACGGTGAGGTAGAAGTAGCGGTTGTCGCCGGGCATGCCTATGGCGTGGCGGGCGTTGTCGGCGGCCTCATTGTATTTGCAGAGGGCCAGGTAGCACTGTGCCAGGTCGTTGTATATGCCGGGATAGCTGTAGAGGTTGTCGTTGATGATTTTCTTGTAATCCGTGACCGCCGGCATGAAATGCTTGTGTGCCTGGGCTATCTGGGCGCGGATGTAATAGAACATTCCCTGCTCGGGTGCGTGGATCACGGCATTGGTCAGGCCCGACACCACCGAGGGGTAGTCGATGTTGGCCAGGTTCACCAGTTCCTGGAAAGCCTTGGGATTTGAGTCAATCGATATGGCCATCACCAGGTCGTCGACGGCACCGGTGTTGTTGCCGAGCATGCGGCGCACCGACGAGCGGCGCACATAAATGTCGGAATCGGCCGGCATCATCGACACGGCATCATCCATATACTGCTGTGCCATGCCCAGGTTGTTCTCCTGCACGGCCACGCGTGCCAGACCGGTAAGGGCCTCGGCACTGCGGTTATCCATTGCGCGCATGCGCGTGTAGTCCTTTTTTGCCTCGGCATAGTTGCCGAGCTCGTATTCGGCGTTGGCCTTCTGGTAGAGGGCCATGAACGATGTCGGGTCATATTCGAGCGCCTTGGCGAAATCGGCGCGCGCCTCGGCGTATTTGCCGAGTTCCTGGTAGATGTTGCCGCGCAGTTCGTAGGCGCTGAAAAGCATGTCGGTATCAGCCGCTGGAATATTCCTGATGGCCGCCTCGATGTCGTTTAGGGCGCGGAGGTACTGGTTGAAACGGTAATACTCGTTGGCGCGGCGGAACAGCACCTCGTAATTGTCGGGGTTGGCGGCAAGCTCGGTGTCGTAAACCTCCATCATGGCCTTTGTGACGGGATTGTCAAGGCCGTCCTGGGCCGGTGCGGCAAGCGATGCCGCCGTCATGGCCGAGGCGATAAATATATGTCTGAATCTCATAATCATTTTGATAACTTATTGACGGTCATGCGCAGCATGGTGAGGTCGGAGAGGAGGGTGTCGAGCAGGTCGAGCCTGAGCATGTTCGCGCCGTCAGAAAGCGCTTTGGCGGGTTCGGGATGGGTCTCGATGAACAGGCCGTCGCAACCGGCGGCGATGCCGGCGCGGGCCACGGTAGAAATCATGTCGGGACGGCCGCCGGTAACGCCTGCCGCCTGGTTGGGCTGCTGCAGGGAGTGGGTGATGTCGAGTATCACCGGGCAGTTGTTGCGCTGCATCTCGGGGATGCCGCGGTAGTCGATGATAAGGTCCTGGTAGCCGAACGTGGTGCCGCGCTCGGTTATGGCCACGCGGTCGTTGCCTGCCTGGCGCACCTTCTCCACGGCATGTTTCATGGCACCCGGCGAGAGGAACTGCCCCTTCTTTATGTTGACCATCTTGCCGGTATGCGCAGCGGCTATGAGCAGGTCGGTCTGGCGGCAGAGGAATGCCGGAATCTGGAGCATGTCGACGTACTGCGCGGCCATGGCGGCCTCGGGAGCCGAATGGATGTCGGTCACCACCGGACAGCCGTAAGTGTCGCGCACTTTCTTGAGTATCTCAAGGGCCTGCAGGTCACCGATGCCCGTGAACGAGTCGAGGCGCGAGCGGTTGGCCTTGCGGTACGAACCCTTGAAGACGAAGGGGATGTCGAGACGGTCGGTTGTCTCCTTGATTTTTCCGGCTATGTCAATCGCCATCTGCTCCCCCTCGATCACACAAGGGCCTGCGAGCAGGAAGAAGTTGCCGGTTTTCGAGGAGAGGAGATATTCGGGAAGTTCCATAAACAATTCTGTGTTGAACGTGAGTGTGCCCGGGGCTGTCAGTCACCGGTGACTGACGGCGCCTGGGCGAGCTGATTCAGTGTATGGCATGTCTGGCAGGCCACGAGCGCGGCGGTCTCGGTGCGCAGGCGTGCGTCGCCGAGCGATACCGGCTGCCATCCGGCATCAAGCGCCAGGGCGATTTCCTCGGGCGAGAAATCCCCCTCGGGGCCGATAAGTATGGCTGTCTCTACTCCGGGCCGGTAGGCCTGCGACAGCAGACGGCGCGGGGCGTCTTTCTCGCAGTGGGCTATGAAACGCTGCGGCACCCCGGCTGTCAGGTCGATGAACCTGCGGAACGGGGTCATCGGTTCAATTACCGGTACGGTGGCCTTGAGGCTCTGTTTCATGGCCGATACGGCGATTTTGTCGAGCCGTTCGGTCTTAAGCTCCTTGCGTTCCGACCACCGGCACAGCAACGGCACGAGGCGGTCGAATCCTATTTCCGTGAGCTTTTCGGTGAGCCATTCCATGCGGTCGAGGTGCTTTGTGGGCGCTACCGCTATGGTTATTGGCGCGGGCCAGAAGACAGGGATCTCCTCAGTTGAGATTATCTCGACCGAGGTATGTTTCTGGTGCGCGCCTGTGATGCGGCAGGCATAGCGGTGCCCTTTGCCGTCGGTGACGGTTATCTCGTCACCCTCGGCATGGCGCAACACCTTCACGCAGTGTTGCGACTCCCCCTCGGGGAGAACAGGCTTTTCTGCTATGTCGGGCGCATAAAACTGTATCATATTCTGTCGGTGGTTACGAAACCGTCGGCACCCGACTGGGTGTCTTCGGCTTCTTTGATGGCGGTGTTGGCGGGGCGGTCGTTTCTGTCCTTGAAGATTATCCAGAAGAGGATGCCCACCACAAGGGCGTAGGCGGCGAAAATGAACCACGATTCACGCCAGCCTGCAATCTGCTCAAGCGCTACCTGCGATTTCTGCGCGAGGTCGGCATCGGGCGGCATAGCGGGCACGAGTCTGTTCACCACGCATGTGCCGGCGATCCAGGTACCGAGCGAGGCACCGATGCCGTTGGTCATGATCATGAAAAGGCCCTGGGCCGACGAGCGCATAGACGGGTCGGTTTCTTTGTCGACGAACAGGCCGCCCGATACGTTGAAGAAATCGAACGCCACGCCGTAGACGATGCACGACAGTATCAGGAACACCAGCCCCGAGCCGGTATCGCCCACGCCGAAGAATCCGAAACGGAACACCCAGGCGAACATGGCCATGAGCATCACGCCCTTTATGCCGAACTTCTTCAGGCAGAACGGAATCAGCAGTATGCAGAGGGCCTCGCTGGCCTGTGAGATTGCGGTGAGGGCGGTGGCGTTACGGGCACCCCAGGTGTCGGCGAATGCGGCCACGTCACGGAATGTGGAGATGAACGTGGTGCCGTATGAGTTGGTAATCTGCAATGATACGCCCAGCAGCATGCTGAAGATGAAGAATATGGCCATCTTTTTCTGCTTGAAGAGCTTGAAAGCGTTGAGACCGAGTGATTCGGAGAGCGAGCCGCCGCTGGCCGGATTGACCGGGCATGCCGGCAACGTGAGGGCGTAGGCCATGAGGATGAGCGAGATTACACCCGAGGTGAAGAACTGCATGTAGGTGTTCTGGAATCCGGTGAAGTTCACGAACAGCTCGGCGCAGATGAAACCCACGGTGCCGAGAACACGGATCGGCGGGAAATCCTTGATGGTATCGAGTCCGGCCTTGGTGAGGGCGTTGAAGGCCACAGAGTTGCTCAGGCCGATGGTGGGCATGAAGAAAGCCACCGACAGCGTGTAGAACAGAAACAAGGTGGGGAAGTCGACATTCTGCCCGGCTGTCATGCAGTGGTATCCGGCCAGTATCATGAACAGGCCGGCCAGCAGATGGCACAGGCTGAGCATCTTCTGTGCGGGCACCCAGCGGTCGGCAATGATGCCAACCAGGGCCGGCATGACGAGGGAAACGAGTCCCTGCACGGTATAGAACCAGAAAATCTCGGTCATCAGGCCGACGCTCGACAGGTATATGCCCATCGAGACCAGATACGAGCCCCAGACGGCGAACTCAAGGAAGTTCATCACCGCCAGGCGTCCTTTCAGGCTGTTTTTTGATAAAGTGGCACTCATGATTGAATGTTGAAAGTCTTTATGGTATTGTCAGGTATGTTATTTCCGGTTTTTCTTGCTGTTGATTATGGCCTGAACCTTGGCGGCCTCCTCATATTCCTCGTTTTCGATATGGCGGGCGAGGGTGCGCTCAAGCTCTTCGAGAGCCATGTTCTCGAGTCTGGGACCCGGAGCGGTAACTTCGGTGTCGTCATCGGCGGGGAGGTCGTCGGTGAGCGCGTCGCCGCTCTCCTTCACCTCCATTATGAAACCGGTCTCGGCGAGGATGCGGCGTGTGGTGAAGATCGGCGAGCCGGTACGCATGGCTATCGCTATGGCGTCTGATGTGCGCGCGTCGAGAACCACCTCCTGTCCGGCAGGGTCGACGAACGTCAGCTCTGACGAGAATATGCCATCCTCGAACTTGTGGATGAATACCTCTTTGAGCACTATGCCGAATGCCTGCGACATGGCGGCGAAAAGGTCGTGGGTCATCGGCCTGGGGGGCACCACACCCTCCATCTTGATGGCGATTGACTGTGCCTCGGCGGCGCCGACCACCACGGGGATGCGGTAGGGGCCGTCGGTCTGCGCCAGAATCAGGGCATACGCGCCCGACTGTATCTGGCTGTATGATATACCGAGCACGCGGAGGCGCACACGGCGGTTGTCGCTGTATAAGTTGTCGCTGTTGTTTTCCATTGTGAAATCTTCTTTATAATTAACGTGGCAACCGGTCAATTATTTCACAACTGGAGGGCGGTCTGCCCTATGGGGCGCCCGGTGATTATGCCCGAGCCGTAACAGAGTTTCGAGTCGGGCGAATAGATTACTGCGAACTGCCCGGGAGCTATTCCCTGTATCGGGTCGTCTGACTCGATTACATATTCCCCCGGGGCGAGGCGTGTGAGCCGCGCGCCGGTAAACACCGGGGTGTGGCGGTTCTTGAAGGTTACGGGAACCGAGGTGCAGCTGTCGCCCCAGGGGTCGCCCGAGATGAACTGTGTCTCGGCCAGGTGCAGTATGCGGCCATACTGCTTGTCGGTGTCGTAGCCGCGCGAGACGTATATGGCGTTGTCGTGGACGTTCTTGCGAACTACATACCAGGGGCCTCCGCTGAGGCCCAGGCCTTTGCGCTGACCTATGGTGTGGAACCAATAGCCGCGGTGCTCGCCGATCTTCCGGCCTGTCTCTATCTCGATTATCGGGCCGGGGCGCTCGCCCAGATGGCGCTTGATGAAGTCGTTGTAGTTTATCTTGCCCAGGAAACAGATTCCCTGGCTGTCTTTCCGGTAGGCGTTGGGCATGCGGGTTTCCACGGCGATTTCGCGCACGCGGCTTTTGGGTAGCTCGCCAAGGGGGAAGATGAGGTGGCTGAGCTGGTCGTAGCTTATGCGGGCCAGGAAGTCTGTCTGGTCTTTTACGGGGTCGACCGCCGTGGCAAGATATACCTTTCCGTCGATGGTGCGCGTAGAGGCGTAATGCCCTGTGGCTGTCATGTCGAACTCGTGCCCCCAGCGCTGTTCGAAATATCCGAACTTGATCATCTTGTTGCACATGATGTCGGGGTTGGGGGTGAGGCCGGCACGCACGGTTGTGAGGGCGTACTCCATGACGTTGTCCCAGTATTCCTGATGTAGTGACACCACATCGAGCGGCAGATTGTAACGGCGCGCGATGAGCCGGCACATCTCGATATCCTCTTCGGCCGAGCAGTCGCCTTCGTCGGTGTCGAGCCCGATGCGTATGTAGAACAGATGCAGGTCATGCCCCTGCTCCACGAGTCTGTGGGCGGCCACAGCGCTGTCAACGCCGCCCGATATGAGCATTGCTATCTTCATTGCGCCGACTTTTTGAATTTCTCGGCCACGATGTAGAATGCGTTCAGCAGCCGGTCGATGTCGAAACTCTTCGACAGTATCTGATGCTTGCCGTTGAGATAATATATCGTCGGGGTCTGGCGCATGTCGTAAAACTCGTCGATGTCGGGGCATGCGCCGACAATCCACTTGTCGCTGTAATCTTTGGTCTGCTCCACCCATTCGGGATTGGAGAGGCCCGGGTAGATGCTGATGACCTTCATGTGGCCGTTGTCAATGAGCCAGTCGAGGCTGATATCGGCCTGCAGACGTATGCGTGCCAGGTTACATTCGTCGCAGGTGGGGTCGTTGACGAACAGCAGGATGTAGGGGCCTTCCGCTATTTCCGAAAGGCGCCCGGTCTGTCCGTCGGGGGTGGTATACATGAAGTCGGGGGCTGTCATGCCTACCTGCGAGCCGCCGAGCGAACGGGTCTGATAGTCGAAACGGGCGCGTTCGGCTTTGGAAATCTTTTTATTTGCGGCCGCCGCACGGGCGAACGGCAGGTAGCAGTCGTCGCAACGTATCTGGGCGGTGTCGGCGTAGAATGCCCCTTCGGCCATCTCGGCCAGCGACAGCAGGTTCTTCGGATTCTTCGAGACCTGCTTTATGAGACGGTCGATAGACTCGCGGGTATTCTCGGCTGTGGCGAAAGGCATGATTGCGGCATAGTCGTTGAACGCCGCCTGCATCTTCGATTTCGACGAGAACGCGGTCTTGAAGTCGCAGAAATCCCAGAAATGTTCCATCAGGAAATTGGAGCGCTCGGTGAGGCCCTGCATGCTTTCGGGCACGATGGGGTAGGGAAAATATGTGTGACGTCCGTCGGCCGACTGTGCCCCGGCTGCGCCGGTGAGGGCGAGCGCACAGGCAAGCGTGGCGATTATTCTGGCGGTTATTCTCATCTTGAGGATGTGGGTGTATATCGTTGTCGGTATATTCTTATCGGTATATTCTTATTTGTGCAAAATTAGCAATAATCCGCGATAAACATGTTAACTTTGCCATGAATTTAGACTATAAGGTTATGGCCACGTGTCTGCAGATCGAGAATCTTACCAAGAGTTACGGCGACAGGATGCTGTTCGCCGACGTCACGTTCGGTGTCGACGAAGGTGACAAAATCGGTATCATCGCCAAAAACGGTACCGGCAAGACCACCATGCTGCGCTGTATAGCCGGGCTTGAGGGCGCCGACAGCGGAACCGTCACGCCGCGGTCGGGCCTGCGGGTGGGTATGCTCGAGCAGGTGCCGCGTTTCGAGTTGGGCATCACCGTCAGGGATGCCCTCAGCCTTGCCCCGGGCGACCCGGAGGGTACCGCCGACCGCGCAGTAAGACTGGCCACGCAGATGGGGGTGACGGATATGGACGAACAGGTCGATAATCTTTCAGGCGGTCAGAAAAAGCGTCTTGCCCTGGCACGCCTGATGGCGGCCGAACCTGACGTGCTGTTGCTCGACGAGCCCACCAACCACCTCGACATCGCGCTGATTGAATGGCTTGAAGGGAATCTGCGACGCTCGCGCATGACATTGCTTATGGTGACGCACGACCGCTATTTCCTTGACCGCGTGTGCAACCGCATCATAGAGATTGACCGCGAGCAGATATATTCCTATCCCGGCAACTATGACAATTACCTGCGCCGGCGCGCCGAACGCATAAATGCCATGAGCCAGGAACTGGCCAAGGTGAAGAATACCCTGCGCCGCGAGCAGGAATGGATGAACCGCCAGCCCCAGGCCCGCGCGGGAAAGGCACAGTACCGCATCGACGCTTTCCATGACCTGAAACGGCGTTCGCAGGTGAATCTCGACGAAAAGCAGGTGGCGCTGAATGTGAAATCGACATACATAGGCTCGAAGATTTTCGAGGCGCACCACATAAGCAAATCGTTCGGCGATAAGAAGATTGTCAACGATTTCAACTATGTTTTCGCGCGCTATGAGAAGGTGGGCATAGTCGGCCCCAACGGTGTGGGCAAGTCCACTTTCATAAAGATGTTGCAAGGACTCGTGGAGGCCGATTCGGGCCGGTGGGAAATCGGAGAAACCGTGAAATTCGGCTACTATTGCCAGGAGGGGATAGCCCTTGACCCCGGCAAGAAAGTGATTGATGCCGTCACCGATCTGGCCGAGGATATCGTGGTGAACGACGGCGTGCATTTCTCGCCGATGCAGTTCCTCCAGCACTTCCTGTTCACCCCCAAAGACCAGCAGAAGTACATAGCGAAACTCAGCGGCGGCGAGCTTGCGCGCCTGCATCTGGCCACGGTGCTGATGCGTTCGCCCAATTTCCTGATACTCGACGAGCCTACCAACGACCTCGACATTGTTACGCTCGGCATCCTTGAGGATTACCTGCAGAAGTTCACCGGATGTCTGATTGTGATTTCGCACGACAGGTTCTTCCTCGACTCGATTGTCGACCATCTGTTTGTCTTCGAGGGTGACGGCGAGATACGTGATTTCCCCGGCAATTACAGCGAGTATCGTGCCTGGGCCGACGAGCGCAGGAAAGCCGCGCAGGCCGAGACTGCCGCCATGCAGGTGCCGGCGGAAAGCAAGGGGAACCGCCCCGAGCGTCAGCGCCGCGAGAAACTCACTTTCAAGGAGCGCCGCGAATTCGAGACGCTGGAAACCGAACTTGAGGAGCTTAATGCCGAGAAATCGGCACTCGAGGCTGAATTTGCATCGGGCGAGGTGACCGGCGACATCGCGGCGAAGTCGGCACGCTTTTCGGAACTGGCCGACATAATCGACGAAAAAGAGATGCGTTGGCTCGAACTGTCTGAGAAAGCCTGATCAGTCGTGCCACACGGTGGCGCCGAGGGCTTTTATCCGCGGGTCGGCGAGTGTGGCGGCGGCGGGGTTTACAAGCACCGGCGTGTGCGCGGCCGAGAGTAGCGGGAGATCGTCGGGGTGGTCACTTAGTGCCACGTCAATGCCTGCGATACCCGTAACAGCCTGTACCCGGCGCAGTTTTTCGGCGCCGCGCGATTCGGTATAATCCTTGAAACGGCGCGACGCAGGCCGCTCTGTGGCGATGACGTGGAGACAGTCGAGCCGCCGGGCAAGCGGCACCACATATTCGGCGGAAGCCGCTGTGGCGAGTACCCACGGCTTTCCGGCCACGTAATCCATGACACGCGGGTTCAGATACTGCATTATCTCGTCAGCAAGGGCGTCATAGTCTTCCGGCGTGAGCGTGCGGTCGGCTATTTTCATCAGTTCCCATTTCAGGCGCCGGTGGCTGACCATATTGAACCGGCGTGCCACCCCCCAGAATCCACAACGCGCCAGATCGGCGATACGGCGCCGCTGAAGTATGCGCCGATGCAGGAAACCGGCGAAAATCCTGAATGTGTTGCGGGTTACCAGAGTCCCGTCGAGGTCGACGGCAATCATCTGTTCTTGTAGTCTTTTGACCAGGGGAATCTCACAAGCGTGCCGTTGTTGTAGGTATAATAGTCGGCCATGACAAGCGGCGAGTCTGTGGTGACTGTGATGGCCATGACCTTGACGCGTGCCTTGGGATTGATGCGGAGCACGGCGTCAATCACGCCGCGGGCTGTGGTGCCGCTGTCGACGGCATCATCAATCAGCAATACTTCAGGCACGCCGTCGCGCAGGCGGTCGGCAATTTCGGGCTCCAGGTCGAGGTGCGGCACGCGGGGCTCGCGCAGGTGCTGTTTCATTTTCAGCAATGTGGCCTCGGTACGGCGCATGCTGTTCAGAATCCACAGCGGCACGTGGGGGAGCATCCTCACCAGTGTCCCCTTCTTGTATTTTGTCGAGGGGCGGTGAAGGTCTACCTCGCCGAAAAACTCAACCAGTTCGGCTGGATATGATTTCAGGAAAGAGCGGGCCACGAAACTCCCCCCTTTTTTCACGGCAAGTATCACCCTGAACGGGGCGGGATGGTCATTGACTATCTGCTTGGCCAGAACGCCGGTCTGCCAGTCGAGGCCGGGTATGTTGAGGGTGACTATGTTCATCTGTAATGTCGTGCTAATAATTTGATAAATCGCGTGCCAAACAGCGATGCCGCGGCTCCGAGTCGGTTCTTGATCCGTACGCCCGGGGCAAAGAGTTCGGCGATGCGTTCCTGCCTGATTACGGCCAGGCACCGCGATTCCATGGCGGCGTCCACGCAGTCGTTGGCATACATCATTACAAGCATGTTGTAGTGCGCGCTGAAACGGCGGTCGCGTGCGGCGCGTTCAAGGTCCGTGCCCCGGTAATGCGTGAGAATCTCGTCGGTCACATCGAGCACGTCAAAGCGTCCCGGGCTTATCGTGTTTATGAAACTCTGGGGATTCCGGCGGTAAAAATACAGCTTTTCCGGCAGATATGCAATTCTTGAGGCTCTTTCAAAAAGCCGGTAGAAGATGTCGAGATCCTCATACCATCGCCCCTCGCGGTAACGCGGCCCGTCGGGGAAGAATATGTCGCGGCGGTATAGAGAGCCCCAGGCGGCATTCAGCCTGATTGACTGGTGGAGGCCGATTTTTATGGCAGTCCGCGGTGCGATGATTCGCGGAAGGGCGGCCAGCGGTACAGGTGGTTTTGTCTCGGAATACTCGAAACCGCCCACCACGATGTCGGCGCCGGTGTCGCGGGCTGTCTCCAGATAGCGGCGCAGGGCGTTGGGCTGCAGGGCGTCGTCGGCGTCGAGGCATGTAATCCATTCGCCGCGGGCATGTGCCAGGCCATGGTTGCGGGCCGACGACAGGCCCCCGTTGGGTTTGTCGAGCAGTATGAAACGGCTGTCGTCACCGACACGCAGACGGCAGATGTCGGCCGAATCGTCGGTCGAGCCGTCGTTTACCAGCAATGCCTCGAAGTTGCCGTACTCCTGGGCTTTCAGTGAGTCGAGCATATCGGCAAGCCACGGTGCCGCATTATATATGGGCACTATGACCGAGACCAGTGGATTTGTTTTCGCAGGCATTACAGATGTCGGTATTTTTCATATATAACGTCATCCCCGTTAAAATAGTATAAATAGCGGGATGATGTAAAACAGACAGCGCCGTGTTTACATCTGACACGGCGCTGTCCGTCATTATATTATATTGTTAAGAGGGGCGGGTTCAGTCGATGGCAACGACTTTGGCGGTCGAGCCCTGGCGGCGGATGTAGATACCGGCGGCGGGTTCGCTGACACGTATGCCCTGCAGGTTGTAGTATTCAACCGGAGCGTCGGCATCGGCGTCGGCGTCGGTGAACACATTGTTGATGGCGGCAAGGTCACCGGCCTTTACCATGCAGGCGTTCTCGACGATGCCGGTCTTCCTGTTGAGCAGGTAGACGATGGCATTCAGGTTGATCCAGTGCTCGATTTTGCTGTCGGCGGTGAATTTGAGTTCATAGGTGTACTCGTATTCCTGGCCGGCAACCACTGATTCGGGGATGGTGCCCAGAAGGCCGCGTGCGCTGTTGATCTGGCGGGCCACGTCATTATAGATGGTTTCTACCTTGGCGGGTTTGTCGCCCCAGCCGGGAAGGCTTGAGCCGGAGTAGTTGCTGGTCTGCATGTAGGGGCCGACGTTGTCTTCGGTCACGGCGAATGCCAGGATATAGTCTTCAGACGCCTTGTCGTTGTCATACGAGAATGCAGACTTGGTGTTGAAGATCACGCCGTTCTTCTTTTCGTTGAACATGGCAGTGGCGGTGACTTTGGCCGGAGCAGGATATGTCATGAAGAGCTCGATGTCATCCACGCAGTCGTCGGTAGGATAGATGTACGTCATTGTCGCGCGGTTGATGACTGCCGAGGGGAAATTGCCATTAGAGTATGCCTGGGTGATCGGGAAATATGAATCCACAGCCATGGGGTCATTGTAATGTACGGCCACCGGAATCACGCTGCCGTCGGTATATTTCTCGCGCAGGGCCTCCATGGTCACTATGCCCTGGGGGCAGTAGCCGCACCATGTGCCGGTGAACTCCTCGATCACGACATTGCGCTGGTAGCCCTTGCCTGTAGGCAGTACCTGGATCGCACCGG
>CALJBF010000364.1 GCA_938027385.1 uncultured Porphyromonadaceae bacterium
ATGTAAAAAAACATATGTAAATCGGCGTCCTTCAGACGCCCTCACCCTTGTGGATCTTAGTACCGTGCACGACTTCGCCCTGCGGGCTACGTCGTACACGGTTACGAAGAAATCGGCGTCCTCCAGACGCCACTGCGCCTTAAGTTAATAGCATTGTGTAGCGACCCTACAATTAGTATCTGTTCATTATGGCTTACCCTACTTTTTTATGTAGAGGAAGGGATTTTAAGCATTTTTAACAATCGGGGGGGTAATTGCTGAGGATTTTGCGTACATTTGCGCAATAATCAACATGAATACAAACCTCTAACCCTATTAGATGAAATCAATCTTTATCGCATGTGCTCTGGCCGCAGGGACATGCCTGTATGTCGGAGCACAGCCTCTGGCTGTCACCCTTCATCCTGAGGCCTGCGCCCCTGTGGCGACGGCAGATGGCTCCGGACACCCCCTTTCCGCTCCGGGTTATGGCCGGATGGCAACCCCAGGGCAATCAGCGTGCAGACAGGCTCCACGTAAGGCCGCAAGTGACGGTACGTGGAACTTCAAAAACTTTGAAGCCTACCAGAAAGTGGGTGACGAATGGGTGCGGATCCAGTCTGCGACCCGTGAGATTGACCCTGTTACAGGCTACACCCTCAGTGATTTGACGGAGATTGTTTATGGCAGTTATCCCGACAATCTGCAGACGAGGTACCAGCTCCGCGAGTATGAGTATGACGAATATGGCCGTGAGATACTGTGCAATGTATACCAGGGTGACACTCGCGATGCAATGGCTTTTGTCTGGCGCGATGTCACCGAGTATTTCGAAGGTACACGGTCATCTTCCAGTCCCCGCTACTGGTGCACTCAGAAAACAGCTGACAATGGCGTGACCTGGGAAGATGTTCCTTATTCGCGGATTGACGAGGAGCGCGATGCCGAAGGCCGCGTGACACGGGTGACCCAATATATCTATTACTATGCCGACGATGGCGTGGGAGTTCCCGAAATACAGTCGGATGCCTCGATTGAGTACGGGGCCGCCAACCGTCCGGCAAAGGTTTCCGTTCAGAAAGGTGATGGCTCAGTCAGAGAAATACGCGATATTGAATGGGTAAGCTACGACCCTGCCGACATTTACGACATTCCATGGCTGCATTACAAATGGCTTGGAACCGGAAACAGCCTGTGCAGTCATGCGGTGTTTACTGACAGTAACGAGGGTGGACAGACAAGAACGTTCTCTTCTGACATGACCGTAGAAGGGGCGACCAGCACGGTCAGCTACACACGCATCCTTGATGGCGAGGAAAAACCCACAGAGTGGAATGAGGTTAAGGAGGGCACATATGTGCGCTGTGACTTTCCGGGTTCTGACTACAATACATACCTTTTCGAGCTGTATTATGTGCCGGGCGAAGACTGGTGTCAGTATTGGGAAGAAGTTTCGGCCAATACTTTCCTCCCGGTTGTCAATTTCGGTATTGACAGTCGCACCATGCATCCGACCGGGCAGGACAGTGACGGAAACATGGAGTATTTCGGTGAATGCGTAAGCCGTGCAAGCGAGGTGACATATCATGAAGATTCGGGAATGGTGCATGAATATGTCACCCCCGGCGCGACTGATCGAGGCAGTGTGGATGTGGTCGGACTGGGGTTGCCCTGGTATGTCGACAAGCCGCTCGACGAATGGCCTGAACTATATGATTTCGGTACCACCCCCGATACAGCCACACCCTTCAAAAGGGTATATACCAACTGGGTGAAAGCCACTGACGCCATTGGCGCCGCCGAGGTCGACGACTCGGCTTTCCCCGTGGAATGGTACACCATCGACGGGTGTCGTGTGGCCAATCCCTCGGGGGGTATCTTTATCCGGCGCCAGGGCACACAGGCCACCAAAGTTCTGCTGAAATGACCGCGTGACGGGTATGTCCCGTTTCATCCTTCGGTAAAACACACACTTTTCATACACGATGCCATCGCCGGCAACATGCCCGGCGATGGCATCTTTATATCAGCGGGTGACGAAATGTGCAAAAATGCGGGGTGTTTGCGCAAAATGTTAAGATTGCTAAAAAGTGTTGCAATTTACAAAACTATCACTAAATTTGCCTTTTGGAAACCGGAGGGGTTCTTCAGCCGCCTTTCAGCGGCACGAAGGGTCTCTCCGCCTGCTTAAGAAATATCACTTTTCCGGCCGTGTGACGACCGGTGGCTTACGAGATTTAACCTTAAACTATTCAATAACCATAATTATCGAAACATGGCTAAAATCCACGGTGCTGTGACGATCGACAGCGAGCGCTGCAAGGGTTGCGACCTCTGTGTCGTGGCCTGTCCCTGCGACTGCCTGGCGCTTCAACCCAAGGAGGTGAACGATCGCGGTTATCATTTTGCCTATCCTGTCAACGAGGAGGCTTGTATCGGATGCGCCGCGTGTGCCCTTGTGTGCCCCGACGCGTGCATCGAGGTGTACAAAGTCGTTGTAAAGTAATCGTCACCCTCAAAATATCAATTTCCGATGAAAGAAGATGTAAAATTGATGAAGGGCAACGAGGCGATTGCCCATGCCGCCATCCGCTACGGTGCCGACGGCTATTTCGGATATCCCATCACCCCGCAGTCAGAGGTGCTCGAGACTCTCGAGGCCCTCATGCCCTGGGAGACCACAGGCATGGTCGTGCTCCAGGCCGAGAGCGAGGTCGCTTCAATAAATATGGTTTACGGCGGTGCCGCCGCCGGAAAGGCCGTGATGACCTCGTCGTCGTCGCCCGGTGTGAGCCTCATGCAGGAGGGCATCTCGTATCTGGCCGCCTCGGAACTCCCCGCGCTTATCGTGAACGTGATGCGCGGCGGCCCGGGTCTGGGTACCATCCAGCCCTCGCAGGCCGACTACTTCCAGGCAACCAAAGGTGGCGGTCACGGCGACTATCACATCATCGTGCTTGCCCCGTCGACAGTGCAGGAGATGGCCGACTTCGTAGGTCTCGGCTTTGACCTGTCGTTCAAATACCGCACTCCGGCCATGATTCTTGCCGACGGTGTCGTGGGCCAGATGATGGAGAAGGTCGTTCTGCCTCCGCAGCGTCCGCGCCGCACCAACGAGGAGGTTGCCGCACAGTGCCCCTGGGCCGTTACCGGCAAGAACGGCGGCCGCCACGGCAATGTCATCACATCGCTTGAACTCGATTCGGCCGCCATGGAGGTGAACAACCACCGTTTCCAGGCCACATACCGCGAGATCGAGAAAAACGAGGTGCGTTACGAGGCCGTGAACACCGAAGATGCCGAATACCTGATCGTGGCCTTCGGCTCGATCGCCCGCATCTGCCAGAAAGCCATGGAGGATGCCCGCAAGAAGGGGATAAAGGTCGGTCTTATCCGTCCCATCACCCTGTGGCCCTTCCCGACCGAGGCTATCGCCGAGGCCGCCAAAAAGGTGAAAGGCATACTCTGCGTGGAGATCAACGCCGGTCAGATGATAGAGGATGTGCGCCTTGCCGTGGGCGACAGTGTGCCCGTCTTCCACTACGGCCGCATGGGCGGCATCGTGCCCAATCCCCAGGAAATTCTTGACGCGCTCGAGCGTGATTTCCATATACAGTAAAGTGTGTGACAACCGCTAAACAACTCACGCTATGACAAGAGAAGAAATTATCCAGAACGGAACCAAAGTATATCAGCGCCCCAAGCTCCTGAAAGAGAATATCATGCACTATTGCCCGGGGTGCTCGCACGGTGTCGTGCACAAGCTCGTGGCCGAAGTGCTCGACGAGATGGGCCTTGAGAACGAGGCTATCGGCATCGCCCCCGTGGGGTGCGCCGTGTTCGCCTACAACTACCTCGACGTAGACTGGGTGGAGGCTGCCCACGGCCGTGCCCCGGCCCTGGCGACTGCCATCTCGCGCCTGCGTCCCGACAAGGTGGTGTTCACCTATCAGGGCGACGGCGACCTTGCCGCCATCGGCACTGCCGAGACAATCCACGCCTGCACACGCGGCGAGAACATCGTGATCATCATGATCAACAACGGTATCTACGGTATGACCGGCGGCCAGATGTCGCCCTGCACGCTTGAAGGTGCCAAGACAGCCACCACACCCTACGGGCGCCGTCACGACCTGAACGGGTTCCCCCTGAAGGTGTCGAACGTGGTGAGCCTGCTCGACGGCACATGCTATGTGACCCGTCAGGCCGTGCACACCCCCGCCGCCGTGCGCAAGGCCAAGGCCGCTCTGAAAAAAGCCTTCCAGAATGCTCTCGACAAAAAGGGCACATCGTTCGTCGAGGTGGTTGCCACCTGCTCGTCGGGCTGGAAGATGAGTCCCGAGAAATCGAACAAATGGATGGTCGACAACATGTTCGCCCACTACCCGCTGGGCGACATCAAGGATACGTCGAAAGACGCCGCCGAGCCTCAGAAATAACCCCTAACAAGATACACTCATGAAAGACGAAATCATCATCGCCGGTTTCGGCGGACAAGGTGTCCTCTCGATGGGGAAGATCCTGGCATACGCCGCCCTCGAGAATGACCAGGAAGTTACCTGGATGCCCTCTTACGGCCCCGAACAGCGCGGCGGCACGGCCAACGTGACCGTAATCCTATCTGACGAGCCCATCTCGTCGCCCGTGCTCGATACCTATGACACCGCCGTGATTCTCAACCAGCAGAGTCTCGACAAGTTCCAGAGCAAGGTGAAACCGGGCGGGGTGCTCATCTACGACCCCTACGACATCCACCACGCCCCCACGCGCACTGACATCGATGTGGTGGCCGTGCCCGCCATGGAGGCCACCATCGCCATGGGGCAGTCGAAAGCCTACAACATGATTCTGCTCGGCGCCCTGCTGGCCAAGCGCCCCGACGTGCCCGTAGAGGCTGTCGTGCGCGGTCTGAAGAAAGCCCTCCCCGAGCGTCACCACCACCTCATCCCCGTCAACGAGCAGGCCATCCGCAAGGGCATGGAGCTCGTCGCCGGCAAATAACGCGCCCCTTGTATGGTGCCCCCGGGCGCCACACCATATCCCAAGCCGCAGGCCTCCCCTGCGGCTTGCGCTGTTTCCGGGAAGTCAGACTTTGGCACGGGTGACTTCGGTCGGGGTGGCTGATTGCCGTGTGAGAAAAAATGCGTAAATTTGCAGGTTGAACGCATAGCGTTCCGGAACAGTATGAACCAGGGTCAGTCACAGTATCTTGCCATAGAGCAGAAGTTGCAGCAGCGGTTGACGCCGCTGCAGGTGCAGTTTGTGCGTCTGCTTGAGATGAACGAGGCCGAGGCAGCCGATGAGGTGCGTCGCGCCCTTGACGAGATGCCGGCACTGGAGGCTGTCGACGATGCCGCGCCCGAACCCGGGGTCCCCGGAGGAATAGACGGCGGTAGCCGCCTGTTTGCCGGTGCGGCCGCCCTGCGCGACCGCGACCTGGCGCGCGGCGCCCGCGACGATGATGACGACCGCCCCGACCGCGGTTTTCCCGACGAAGGCCCCACGCTGATCGAGTATCTTGAGACACAGCTTGCGCAGACCGAAGAGATTACCCCCGACCAACGGCTCATAGGCCGGTATGTGATAGGGAATATCGACGGTAACGGCTATCTGACCCGATCGTTGCAGGCTATCGCCGACGATATAACCATAGCCGAAGGGCACGACGTCACGGCCGCCGAGGTGGGCCGGGTGCTCGATGTGATCAAAGGTTTCGATCCCGCCGGGGTAGGGGCCACCTCGTTGCGGGAGTGCCTGATGCTGCAGCTGCAGCGCGGACGGCGCGACGTCACGTCGGTCACGGCGCTGACTATACTGCGCGATCAGTTCGACCTGTTCGCGAAAAAGCATTTTGACCGCATTGCGAACATTCTCGGCATCACCCCCGAGAACATGCGCGACGCCGTCGAGGCTATCGGCCGTCTGAATCCCAAACCCGGGGCGTCTTTTGCCTCAGGCGCACACGAGATCACACGCCATATCGTGCCTGATTTCGAGGTAGAACCCGATGACGAGGGGCGCGTGAGCGTGCGCATGCCCAACGACATACCCGAACTGCGTGTCGAGCAGTCGTTCACCGAAGAGGCCGAGATTCCCGCTGCCTCATCGCGCGGCGCGGCCGACGCGCGCTACTTCATAAAACGCAACCGGCAGGATGCCCAGAACTTCATCCGGGTGATCGCCATGCGGCGCGAGACGCTTTACCGCGTCATGTCGGCCATAGTGAAGATACAGCACCGGTTCTTTGTCACCGGCGACGAAAGCACCATCCGTCCGATGGTGTTGCGCGACATCGCGGCCCTGACCGGTTATGACATCTCGGTGATCTCGCGCGCCGCGCAAGAGCAGTATGTCGCCACCCCCCCGGGGCTTTATCCATTGAAATTCTTCTTCAATGAGGCGAGCCGCGGCGCCGACCCCGACCTGACGCACCACCGTCTGGTGGCCGAGATCCGCAAACTTGTCGATGCCGAAGACAAGCGTTCGCCGCTGAGCGACGAGGCGCTTACCGCGGCGCTCAGGGATGGCGGTCTGGATGTGGCGCGGCGCACCGTGGCAAAATACCGCGAACGGCTCGGTATTCCGGTGGCGCGTCTCAGACGCGAGACCCTTGCCGGAAAACAGAACAGCTAACCCCAACACAATAATAAAAATCAATCCAACAGAACAGAATCCACCAGAACAGACTTCACATTCCATGTCGAAATTCATAATATCGTCAGCCCGGTTTTTTTCGGCGTTTTTCTCGCCGCTGCTGTGCGGCACATACGCCGTGATGGCAGCCATGTTGCTGTCGTTTCTGCTTTACAGTCCGGCCAACGCCCGCATGATAGTTCTCCTGGTGACGTTTCTGGCCACCTGCGTCCTCCCGTTGCTGGTGATATTCGTGATGTGGAAGACCGGCAAGATTCATGACCCGGGCCTGAACGACCGTCGCGAGCGTGTCGTGCCCTATACCGTCACCATAGCCGCCTACGTCGGCGTGGCCGTATATACGGCACTTGTCAACGCCCCTATATGGCTCTCGATGATGCTGGTTGGCGGTGCCGTGAGTCTTACGGTGCTTGCCTCGGTAAACAGTGTCTGGAAAATGTCGGGGCACGCCACCGGCGTCGGCGGCCTCTGCGCCGTGGTGCTTTTCATGCTGTTGGCCGGCGTGGGTGTCAGAGACCTCACCGTCGAGTTCCTCGCGGCAGTGCTTGTGGCCGGTGTGGTATGCACGTCGCGCCTGGTGCTTGAACGCCACACCCTGTTGCAGGTGGCGGCCGGGTTCGCCAACGGTTTCGTCTGCACCATCCTCTTCCCCCTCCTCTGGAAATAACCCTCCCAAAACTCCCATAATTCCCATACTTCCCATAACTCCCAAGACTATGAACCCTTCAGTCAGCATAATAATGGGCAGCACAAGCGACCTGCCCGTGATGAGCAAAGCCGCCGAGTTCCTGAACTCGATGCAGGTTCCTTTCGAGATGCTTGCCCTTTCGGCGCACCGCACCCCCGACGAGGTGGCCGATTTCGCCGCCAACGCCCATACCCGTGGCGTGAAAGTCATCATAGCCGGCGCCGGCATGGCCGCCGCGCTTCCCGGTGTCATCGCCGCCATCACGCCGCTCCCGGTAATCGGCGTGCCTCTGGCAGCCACACTGCAGGGTGCCGACGCACTGCTCTCGATCTGCCAGATGCCTCCGGGCATACCCGTGGCCACTACCGGCATAAACGGTGCCATGAACGCCGCCGTGCTGGCCGTGCGCATGCTCGCGCTTTCCGACGCCACCCTTTCAGCCCGTTACAACGAATGGCGCGAACAGCTCGGCAAGAAAATCGTAAAAGCCAATGACGAGCTGGCCCAGATACGTTACGACTTCAAGACAAACTGATTTTAACAGACTTATTAGCTGATGAGCTGTTTCGATTACAGACGCAGGCCGACCTCTGAGGTGAAAATCGGCCGCGTTACCGTGGGCGCTGACAACCCCATTGCCGTGCAGTCGATGAACAATACATCGACCACCGATATCGAGAGGTCTGTGGCTCAGGCCGAGCGCATAGCCCGCGCCGGTGCCGACATTGACCGACTGACCGCCCAGGGTGTCAGGGAGGCCGAGGCTCTCGGCGAAATCCGTACCCGTCTGCGCGAGCGCGGCGTGGAGATGCCCCTGGTGGCCGACATACATTTCAACCCCAAGGCTGCGTTCGCCGCCGCCGAGCGTGTCGACAAGGTGCGCATCAACCCCGGCAACTTCGTTGACCCGGGGCGCGTGTTCAAGCATATCGACTATACCGACGCCGAATATGCCGCCGAACTGCAGAAGATCGACCGCGCGTTCGTACCGTTCCTGAAACTCTGCCGCGAACATGGCACCGCCATACGCATCGGTGTGAACCACGGTTCGCTCTCTGACCGCATAATGAGCCGTTACGGCGACACCCCGGCGGGGATGGTGGAGAGCGCCATGGAGTTCCTGCGCGTTGC